>JAJDWI010000135.1 GCA_022825665.1 Candidatus Poribacteria bacterium | reverse complement strand
CAACAAAACGTAAGACTTGACGCATTTTGATCCAACCAATTTTGGGCAGCTTGATACGCTTGCCTTCTACTCGCACAGATTGTTCGTCTGTGGTATAAGAATCTCTAACACCACGTTTTTTAAACTTCGGAAACTTCGCACCTTTGGCTACCCAATTCGCAATACCTTGACCAAGATTTTTGATAGCGTATAACGCCGCACGCTGATCCTGTGCTTTTACCCAATCGTAGTTTTTCTTTGTTTTATTAAAGTTATTGTTGAGAGTTTGCCAAGATTGGAAGGTGTGTTGAGCTAAGCCTGTCTTAAAATCTGCTAATGCTCGGTTATACGCAAAACGGCCATAACCGCATTGACTGCTAAACCAATGCTTTTGCTTAATAGTTGGTTCTAATGTTATTTTATGGGTTTTGTATGCCATACCTGATCCCTGATAAGATACTGACCATCACTGAGTCAGTCTTATGATTATACGACAAAATACCTCCAAATACCATCTGTTATTGGACCCACAGCTAAAGCAGTGGGATTGTCAGTTAATTCTCTTCACAAATTATACAAATTGACATACTCACCGCACTAAAGTGCTGGTGATTCTTTTGACTGAATCACCTTGAGTGATCATGGGATCAACGACCTTTGCTTTCTAAGAAAGTCGGACAAAGCCTACTCCAACAGTTGATGCCCCAACTGCACCTCACGAAGGAAGTCTTACGAACGATTAGTACACGTGATTTAGACGGGATGAGCTAGGACGCTGCTTTTCCTGAACGTGCAATAGATGTTACAAAGAACTTTAGCAGTATTGAATCGCAAGGCTTGGACATAGTTGTTTCACTGCTTAGCTGTTTACCACACACAACATCAACTACAACCCATGCCGACTGCTAAATATATTATGTCAAATTTCAAACAAAATGTCAAATCATTAGTGCCGTCTACATCACCGAACTAAAGTTTCGGTGTCTTGACGGCAAAGATTGATAATGCTTGACAAGACAAGTAAAATGCAGTACAGTTCGGGATATTCTATTTATAGATAGAAAAGTAATATATGTGAAAACCAACAAATTTAATTGTTAACTGGCAAGTGTTAACTGACACAATTCTTTAGGAGAAGAAATATAAATGCCAAAAAACGGACAGGAAGTTGCACAGATTGCTCTATTTCACGGTGTAGACACACCATTTGAGATTTGTGAAGTACCTGTAAAGGATTCAGCAAACACTGTTCTTGCGCGCGTCAACTTAGCAACCATTTGCGGTTCAGACCTTCATACTGTGTCGGGAAGACGCGGCACCGATGTGCCATGTGTGCTTGGACATGAAGCAGTCGGAACTGTTGCTGCACCTACAGACTTACATTCTGCTGAAGGGAAACGACTTCAAGAGGGTGATAGAATTATCTGGAGTCTGACAACTTCTTGCGGGGCATGTCATTATTGTGTAACCAATAAACTTCCGCAGAAATGCGAAACGATGTTCAAATACGGACACGCACAGTGCGTAGGTGAGGATGTGTTATCCGGCGGTTTTGCCTCACATATTCAGTTAAAAACTGGAACAGCAATCTACAGTATTCCCGATACGATTCAAGATGTCGAAGCAGCCCCTATTAATTGTGCGCTTGCAACAGTCATAAACGGTTTAGAAACAGTTGGTACATATCCAGGCGAGACTGCCATTATCCACGGTGCGGGGACATTAGGTATTTACGCAGTATGCTATTTGCGGGAGAAAGGTTACGAAACTGTTGCTATTGTAGACAAAAACGCATTTCGTTTACAGATGGCTGAACAGTTTGGGGCAACACATACTCTTAACGCAGACACCACATCTGCTGAAGATATTACAACTATCCTGAAAAAGATAACGGATGGACGTGGTATTGACCTGGCAATTGAAGTCAGTGGCGCACCGTCCGCACTACCTGATATGATTAACTGGTTAGCAATCGGTGGAAGATGTTTGACGCTCGGATACGTTTACCCACTTGAAAACATTCCTTTTAAAGTTCATCAACTGGTTACGAAATGTATTAAGCTGCAAGGTGTTCACAATTATCATCCTACGGTGTTAAAAACGGCTTTGGGTTTTATAGAAAAGAATCGGACTCGTTACCCATTTGCAGAACTCATCGGAAAAATATATCCATTGTCTGAGATTGACGATGCTTTTGCACAGTCGTTCCATCAAGATGTTCTCCGCATTGCCATAGACCCACATGCGAATTGATATTAAATGTTTTTCATGATACTCACCTTTCGGGTGTATTGGTTTTTGTCAAAACGCATAAGTCGGTATTTCTCTTAACCACCTTTTTAGCACCTATGATGCACAACCATTAAGCCAATATCTCGTTCACAACCCGCGCTTTTTCCTCTACACCAGTTAACCGATGGTCAAGTCCTTGGAACTTATAGGTCAACCGTTCGTGATCAATACCAAGTTGGTTAAGGATCGTTGCATTTAGGTCGCGTACAGAGACGGGATCTTTAATGATATTGTAACTGAAATCGTCAGTTTCACCGTGAACAATACCACCTTTTATACCACCACCAGCCATCCAAAGCGTAAAGCATTTTGGGTGATGGTCGCGTCCGTAGTTGTCCTTCTTAAGAGCACCTTGACAATAAACAGTGCGTCCGAATTCACCACCCCATACAACAAGGGTTTCATCAAGCATACCGCGTTGTTTCAGGTCCTGGACAAGTGCGGTTGCGGGTTGGTCAATGTCACGAGCCTGATTCCGAATGTTCTTGGGAAGGTCTCCGTGTTGGTCCCAACCACGATGGAAGATTTGAACAAGGCGTACATCGCGTTCCATCATCCGACGCGCAAGGATACAGCAGTTTGCGAATGTACCGGGTGTGTCTACCTCAGGACCGTACATCTCCTTAACTTTGTCCGTCTCCTGTTTCAGATCTGTGAGTTCCGGGACAGATGTCTGCATACGGAATGCCATTTCATACTGTGAGATACGCGCATGTGTTTCTGGATCACCAACTTCCTCATAGATTTCCTCGTTGAGTTTGACCAGCGAGTCAAGCATCCGTTTCCGTGCTTTCTCACTCATACCTTTTGGGTTTGAGAGGAACAGGACAGGATCACCTTGACTGCGGAGAAGCACACCTTGATGCTCAGAAGGAAGGAAACCAGAACCCCAGAGACGATTGTAGAGTGCCTGCGCACCCTTTGGTCCGCTCCATGTCGCGTTCATTACAATGAAAGCAGGTAGGTTTTGGTTTTCACTGCCGAGACCGTAGCTAAGCCACGCACCGAGACTCGGTTTACCGGGAGTCTCATCTCCAGTACAGACAAAGGTGATAGCTGGATCGTGATTTATCGCATCAGTGTGTACCGATTTGATGATAGCAATATCTTTTACCATAGAGGCAGTATGAGGTAGTAATTCACTAAGCCATACGCCTTCACTTCCATTATCATACTGTTTGAACTCAAAGATAGAAGGGGCAATTGGGAAACGTGCCTGACCGGAAGTCATTGTAGTAAGACGTTGTCCCATTCGAACTGTTTCTGGTAGGTCTTTATCAAACCACTCTCCCATCGTTGGCTTATAGTCAAATAGGTCCATCTGTGAAGGTGCCCCGGACATAAATAGGTATATTGCCCGTTTCGCCTTCGGTGCAAAGTGCGGGAGTTCCGGTAAACCACCAACCCGCGTTCCTGCCTGCTGTTCAAGTGCATTGACAATACTATTCGGCAGCAATGTGGCAAGGGCTGCACCACCGAGTCCTGTGGCACATTTACCGAAGAATTGCCGGCGCGTTTCAAGTTGTAGATATTCTTTAATCGGATCCATTGTTTATCTCCTTTTGCAATGTCTACAGCTAATTTGTAACATCGCTTTACCTGTTTGCAGGTGGTGGTTCAATATTCAGTTCATTTGATGCTGGAATATCAACTTTCAACTTATCATTCCGTTTCATAAGTTTTTGGAGTGGTTCCATATCTTGAATTGGATTTCCTCTGAGATTTAGACTCTTTAATTTTGGAAACTTTATAATAAGGCTGATGTCAGTGATTTGGTTTCTGTCTATATCCAATAGTTCCAACTTTGTGGCTCCTGCTATCGGAGTAAGATCACTGATTTTGTTAATTCCAAGACTTAATTCTTCCAAATCTGTCAAATGAGTTAGTGGTGTGAGATCGCTGATTTGATTTCCCCAAAGCCATAACTTCCGCATTTTTGTCAACTCAGTTAAAGGTGTTAGGTCGGTTATTTGATTATCCCATGCCCAAAAATCAGTCAAATTTCGTAAATTTTGGATTGATGTTATGTCAGTAATTTGGTTTCCTCCCAAATTTAACTCTTTTAACAGCGTCAAGTCTTTTAATGGCGTGATGTCATTAATTTGATTTTTTTGGAGACTTAAACTATCCAATTTTTTCAACCTTGCAAGGGGTTTTATGTTTGTGATTTGATTTTCCTGAAGCAATATACCTGTTAGTTCTGTTAAGTTTGCGAGTGGTGTAATATCGTTAATTTTGTTCTTGTGAATGCGGAGCCAAGTCAATTTTGTCATTCCACTAAGAATTGTGATGTCACGAACCTGTGTGTCATGCAGATTTAAGCCTGTTAATTGGGTCAGTTTTTTGAGTGGCGTAATATCCTGAATTTCACTTCCCCAAAGCCATAGCATCTTTAGGTTAGTCAGGTCAGCAAGAAACGTGATGTCACGAAACTGATTGCCACCAAGGGCTAACTGATCCAACTTCGTTAATGCACCAAGGAATGTTATATCGCTTATTTGATTTCTGGTGAGATATAAATGTGTTAACTGCGACATTCTTATGAGAGGCAATACATCTTTGATTTTATTGTCATTAAGACGTAAGTGTGTAATTTGTTTCAAATTAGAAAGCGGTGTGAGGTCACTGATCTGATTACGACTAAGATCTAAATTGGTCAATCCTGTTGCTTTTTCTAAACCTGTTAAATCACTGATGTTTTTCCTTACAGCACTCAGTAGTACCATTTCTTTCAATTTCTGTTCAGAAATAGGATCAGTCGGACTTAAACCGAGTGCTTTACGGACAGCAGCAGCTAAGTTCTCATCTGGTATTACAACACTATCGCTATATGAATATGTAACGGGAGTTAGGAGTATGAAAATCATTATATAAATAGATTTCATCATGTAACCTCAATATATAGAAGATGCCAAATGCTCAAGCAAGGTTAGGTGATCTCGCCAACCGATATAGAACGTTGATATTTATTATGCACCTTAATTCTCAGTAGACTACGGAACATCCAGTTCTAATTCACTAAGTTTCATCAGCAATTCTATGTCCTGTATTGGATTCTCTTTGATTTGTAAGCGTTTTAATCCCGCCAAGTTGATTATGGAATGAATATCAATGATTTTATTTTTGTCCAGTGCTAAGTGCGACAATTGCGTGAAGTCAGCAAGTTGTGAAATATCACAAATCTGATTTCCGCTAAGCCACAAGTGTGTTATCTGTTTCAGATTAGCAAGTGGTGAAATGTTACTTAGTTGATTACGTCTGATATTTAACAACTGTATCTGCTTTAAGTTAGACAGCGGTGTTATATCGCTAATTTGATTGTCCCAAAGTCCTAATTCTGTGAGTTGGTTCAATTCAGCCAGCGGTGTTATATCTATGATATAATTTTCACCAAGTCCTAATTTCGTAAGTTGTGATAATCCAGCAAGTGGCGAAATATCACTGATTTCATTATCCCAAAATTCTACATAAGTTAGTTTCGTCAAACCTGAGATCGGTGTAATGTCGCTAATTTGATTCTTCTGAAGTTCTACAACTCTTAAACTGGTTGCTTTCTCCAAACCTGTTAGGTCTTTTATGCCTTTTTCTTCGGCATGAAGTTTCTCTAAACTCTCCAACTGCGTTAGTGGAATTGACTCCGTTGGTTTTAAACCAAATACTTCTCGAATCGCATCCGCCAAGTTGGCATCTGAAATTAAACCATTAACATTTTTCATCAATCTTCGGGCAGGAGACCCCGCTGCTTTAGCTTGGGGGAGGAATGCCCGCTCCTATTTTATTGCTTGACATTTATGTCAATTTATGTTAAACTATGCTCAGCATTGTTGGTAGAGAATACTACCCACCTCTCTTGAGGTGGTCTCTACCATAACAGAGTAGTATCTGGAACAATGCGAGGATAAACAATGCGAACCTATAAATATAAGATACATAATCATTCTAAAAATAAACGCTTGGGCAACCTGCTTGATGACCTTGCCGATGTCCATAACCATTTTCTGCGTTTGGAAAAACGCTATTATCGGATATATGGTAAGTATGCAGGTCGTTATCGTATGCAGCCGCACCTTACGAAGTTGCTCAAGACAACTAAGAAACATTGGTCTTGGATACCTCGTGACACGCTTGACGTTGCGATTATCCGCATTGATACTGCCTACCAGCGTTTCTTTTCTGGACAAGGTGGCATCCCAAAACCGAAACGCAAACACAGGTATCGTTCTGCAAAGTTTCAAACAGGATACAAACTTGAAAACGGCAGAGTGCGTATATCCTTTAAGTCGTGGGATGAATGGACGCAATCTTTGAAATTTAATCGTATCTGGTTTTCTTTTCATCAACATCGCAACTGGCACGGGGATGTTAGATATATCCAAATCCTTCGTGATAGTTCTGGTGAATACTGGCTTTATATTGTCACTGACGACACTTCTACCGAACCCTATCAGCCTACTGGTGAGAGCGTAGGGATAGACTTCGGTTTGAAAACATTTTTGACACTCAGCACAGGTGAAAAGATAGAAAGCCCAGAGTTTTTGAAACAATCCTTGAAACAACTCCGCACATTGAACAAATCTGTGAGTCGTAAGATACGCGGTTCTAACAACTGGTGGCGTGCTATCAGACAACTGGCACGGCACTCTATCAAAGTTGCTAATCAACGTCTTGATTGGCAGTGGAAAGTCGCCACAGACTTGTGCAGGCGTTTTGATACCATCGCTACAGAGACACTCAATCTTGACGGTATGAAGCGTCTCTGGGGCAGAAAAGTGTCTGACCTTGCTTTTTATCAATTTGTTCAGGTGTTGGAATATAAGTGTTTTAAACATAATCGTGAATTCCATCAAGTTGGACAATGGACACCTACGACAAAACCTTGTTCAGATTGTGGGTTCAAAAACGGGACGCTTTCTCTCAATGATAGACAGTGGACATGTTCACAATGTGGTTCACACCACGATAGAGACATAAATGCTGCTATCAATATATTACGGGCTGCTTATGATCCCGTTGTGGAGCAGATATAAGACGGGTGTTTTCTTCGGAAAACAACGCTAACTGCTACGAAGCGCAAGCCCAATGCTTTAGCTTTGGGTGCTATGACCTTTTCTTTATTCCTCCTGATATGGTTTAAACTCACGGGGTAGTGGTGTTTCTGCGCCTTTTGGTAAATCACCGATATTTGTGAATTTCCAGTTTATTTTTGTCATTTGTGCATTATATTCTGAGGCAAGGGTATTGTAACTTGCTTTTATCCCTGTGACTTCTGATTGCCAAAGATTGTATTGTTCTCTGTCTTCGCGGGGCCATTTGTTGCGTGGTAAATCTTCATAATCTTTGGACATATTTGTAATACGAGTTTGATAAACTTTTATGTCTGCTTGTTTCTTATCAAGTTTGCTTGATGCGTCTTTGAACCATTCATACTTGCGTAGAAGTTCTCTTGGACCAAGTTCCTCTTGTGCGACCTGCTTTGATTCACGGAACCAGTCACATCCGTTTAGTAAGACAAGTATGGTAAGCATGATGCAGCATAACTTCAGGGGTCCTTTCATAATTTATTCTCCATTATTACAATCTTTGGACTGTATATCTTCAAATGATTTCGTATGAATACATCTCACTACAGCAAATTTGTTGGGCAATTTATCAGCCCTGCGATAAGATATAAAGGGACCGTTTAGGTTAATGATGTGTATCTGTCAACAAACACAAAGATAACAACATACGTGTTGCTTTCTCTATAGAGACATCTGTCCATATAAAGATAGCAAAATCGTTATGACAGATTTAGTGCAACCTAACGGTATTTGCTACAAATGGTTATAGATGGTATTCCTGGGTTATTTCTCACTCAGAGCATCGGCATGTGCTGCGAATTCAAAATCTAAATCACTAATACCATCTGCGTCGTGTGTCATCATGTCAATTGTCACGCGATTATAGACATTGAACCATTCGGGGTGATGGTTCATAGATTCAGCGATTAGGGCGAGTTGTGTCATGAAACCGAATGCGGAAACGAAGTTGTCGAATTTGAATTCCTTATGTAGTTTTCCATTCTCAACAGTCCATCCGTTGAGATTTTCCAATTTGCTTTGTATTTCTGAGTCTGATAATTTCTTACGTGCCATATAATACCTCCGTATTGATGTTGCCAAATTTATGTGGAATCTAAGGTCAGATTAAGTTAAAATTGTAGTGGAAATCTTATATATATTCAAGTAAAAACAATTCATAAGAAGACAGAAGGAGAGATAAATGGCACTTGCAACAACGTTATATTTTCCAGAGGTAGGACCTCAGTGGGAAGATTGGGTTCAAGTTATCAATGTAGGAACAGAGGAGACCAGGATAACAGGCATAGCAAGAAATGCTGCTAATGGTCAACCGACTTGGTCAGATGAGAAAGAGATTTCACCATTTGAATGTTGGACACCAAATGTAGAAGCGATTAAACAGAATTCCTCAATGCAACTTTCTGCTGACGAACCGATTGTAGCAGAACGACACATGCACAACAAAACGAATATACTTGATTTTGTCGGTGCGGCGGAAGAATATGAAACAGTTGGTCTGCGTCTATTTTTTCCAGAATTAGTTCCTGGGGCGTTAGATTGGTTCCGATTTTTGAATGTTGGTGAGGCGGATGCGTTGGTCAACATAATCGTGCGCAACAGACGGGGGGACATCACCAGACAGCGTCACCATCAGATCAAACCGCAATGCTGTTGGGATGTTGCCGAAGGCTTAATGGGTAATGTCCAAGGAACACTTGAAGTGCAAAGTACACAACCGATTGTTGGAGAACGCCATCTTCATTATCAAGGTGGTAAAACGTGTGTTGGTCAATACGGTCAAGTCATCACAGATGCACCGCGGACGTTATATTTTCCGGAAGTTGGTCCTGCGTGGCAAGATTGGGCAGTGATTGTCAATGTAGGTAGAGAACGTGGTGACGTGACGATGATTGCACATGATGACGGAACAGGTGATCCTGTTACGACAATGGAACGGGAATTGGATCCTTTCGAATGTTGGATGCCGAAAATGGAGGATATCAAAGTAAAATCTTCTATTTTAGTTCGTAGTGATCAACCGATTGTTGCGGAGCGGCATATGCATAGTGGTACAGCTGTGATTGACCTTCCCGGTGCTTCAGAAGAAGGTGGACATGTAGGACTTCGGTTGTTTTTCCCTGAGGTGGCAAGTGGAGCAAGAGACTGGTTCCGCTTTCTCAATGTTGGAGAAGCAGATGCGTTAGTTAACATCATCGTGCGAAATAAAAAGGGAGACATTCGACGGCAGATTCATAGACGGATTAAACCGAGATGTTGTGTGGATGTTGACGAAGGGGCAATGGGGAATATTCGTGGTTCTGTTGAAGCACAAAGTTCACAACCGATTGTTGGTGAAAGACATCTACATTATCAATCTGGACATAGAGGTGCTGTTGTGGGTGCCTATGGTGTTGTTATAGGTGAGTAACAATGAATCTTAACGACAAAAAAGCAATTGTAACTGGTGCTGGACAAGGAATTGGAAAGGCGATTGCACTTAGGCTTGCGAAATCGGGTGCAGATGTTGCAATTCTGGATTTGAATCTGTCCTCTGCAGAGACAGTTTCCAAAGAAATTGAGGCACTTGGTAGACAGTCAATTCCGATTCCAACGGATGTATCATACTCTGATGATGTCAATGCTGCTGTGGATAAAGTCCTTACAGAATTTGGACGAGTTGATATACTGGTTAACAATGCTGGTATTGCTGGTCGCACATTGCCATTGACAGAATTGGATGAAGCGGATTGGGATGCGGTGATTGGTGTAAATCTGACAGGTGTTTTCCTCTGCTGTAAAGCAGTTATTGGACACATGATTGCCCAGAACTATGGGAGAATAGTGAATATTGCGTCAATTGCTGGTAAGGAGGGTAACCCAACGATGATTCCGTATTCAGTCTCTAAAGCTGGTGCGATCTGTTTGACAAAAGCACTTGCGAAAGAGGTGACGGATTATGATATCCGTGTAAATGCAGTATCTCCTGCGGTTATTGAAACTCCGATAATGGATGGTATGGAACAGACAACGATTGACTATATGATAAGTAAGATTCCTTTAGGTCGTGTTGGAAGACCGGAGGAGGTTGCTGCAGTAGTGAATTTCTTAGCGTCTGATGAGGTAAGTTTTGTCACTGGACAGTGTTATGATGTGAGTGGCGGTAGGGCGACGTATTGAGAATAACCAATCTGTAGGTTGGGTTGAGTTGTGAAATCCAACCTACATTGTCAGGAGCTTACAATTCGTTGCTGTTTCAGCGTTTGGATCTCTTGTGTGAGTTGTTCTACTTTTTTCTCTAACTCATTATATTTAGAACTACGCCATGCAACAATGATTTGAGGTATTGCAATAACTGCGATTAGTGCTATTACTACACCAAAAAGCATGTTTAGTCGTTTTTCTACACTTTCAATTTTAATGTCAATATACTCTTTCATCCGTTTTTCAGAATTTGAGATTTCTTTCTTGATTTCTTCGTTCACAATCAAACGTATTTTGTCAAAGTCTGCCTGCGTTATCTGACCGAAAACAGGCAGCGTGAACGTACAAAAGAGTATTGAGAAAATAAGGACGTTTTTCATCGATTGTCTCCTTAGTCTCAATTTAATCATATTTATTGGCTGATGTCAATGAAATATCTATTAATATAGTAAACTTTAAAATTAATGATACATGTTTATAACTTCATCGATGGTTTTATCAGCATTGTATTCTCTGAGGCGTTTGATATTCGCAAAGTCGTGTTCAATCGGGTTGTAGTCCGGTGGGTGAATAAGATGGCAAAAACAATACCTCTGCTCCCGATGCTTCTATCAACTCACGCGTCCGAAGCGTCTTGTGGATCTTCGCATTATCAAGAACAACCGCGTCTGAGACAGACAGCCGTGGACATAAATAGGTTTCAAGCCACGCATTGAAACACGCAGCATCGCAGCTCCCATCAAACAAACAAGGTGCCGTAAAAGTCGAACCGATACGCGCTGCGACCAGCGTCGTTGTTCGTGTCCTTGTGCCTGAGATCAAACCTAAGATACATTCACCTTTGGGAGCATACCCATGATGCCTATAACTTTCAGCACAAAAACCGCATTCATCAACATAAACTATCTCTTTGCCAGCAGCACGTTTGTCGGTAAGTGCCTGAAGGTAGGCTTCACGCTTCTCATCGCACCGCTCCTTATATCCGATTGTTTTTTCGTGTGATGCCGAGTTTCCGCAACCCATAGGCTATAGAAGACACTGAAACACCGAAATGTGAGGCGCGTTCGTTTTGCGTGAAGTCTGGGAAATCAGCGACATGTTTTTTCAGTGCTGCCTCGTCAAGCACTCTCAGGTTTTTGGGTCGAAAGCGGGTCTTCAGCGGCTAACCATCTATAAATCGTTGAACGATTCAGAGAAAAACGACGGGCAGCTTCGGCTTTTTTCCCGCCCAGCTTCAATAAAATCTAAAACGCGTTTACGTCCATCTGTTGAATATGCCATAATAGACACATTCTATAACAAAACACAAAAAATGTCTCTTTAATTCTGATGGTCACTATAAATAAACCTGTAGGGATTTTTCCTCCTCTTGATTAAACCTTTGGTATGTGATATAATGTGTGAATAACACAACGAATGAGGAGGGATGACCATGCCGTTTTGTCCAGAATGCAACACTGAATATAAGCAAAATACTTTGACATGTTCGAAATGTAACGAAGACCTGCTTCCAAGTTTAGCACCTGCACAGGGATTAGAATCAGTAGATTGGATCGTAGTTAAATCAGTGTCAAATGAGGTCGCTGCACATATCCTCACGAATGTGTTAAAGGATGAAGGAATTGAAGTCTATCTACGCTCTAACGAGATGCCACTCAGTGGTGGAATAAAAGGAAATGCTGCAAAATCCGAATGGGGTGACATACTCGTTCCAACCTATAGTGTAACGCATGCCAAGGAATGCATAAAAGCGTATTTCGATTCACTAAATCAAGTATAAATCCTTAAGGTAGAATGCCATGAGAGCGAAACCAAACAAAGCATATTTATATAGATTTACATTATGAACTTTTTTATGAGTAGCTTGCAAGTTATCCACAAAACCTCGCGTCACTTGCAGGCTATTATTATTTTACTATTGATGTTAAAAACCGTCGCATTATTCGGTGATGTTTACCGCATTAGAAATGGGGATAACCTTCTAATCGCAGTAATTGGACAACCTGAATATAACCAGTCAGTTCAGGTGCGTGACGATGGGAGGATAAGTTACTTCGGTGGTGATTTGAAGGTCACAGGAATGACAACCGAAGAAATAAATACGGTTATTAGCGAATTTCTATTGAAGGAAGAACTTGTTAACAATCCTGTCATCATGGTATCTCTTGTTTCACAGGAAAATGGAATTTATGTTGGAGGTGCAGTAAAAACCCCCGGTCGTTATGTCATTTCACCAGAATCTGACATTGATTTATATCGTGCAATCACGCTTGCAGGTGGTATATCTGAAACAGCAGATGTTAAACAGGTTCAACTGATCCGATTTAAGGCAATTAAACAAACGGGTAATGATTCAGAATCGAAAAATATAAGTGATGATTCAGGAGATTCTACAGTAAAGGTTGAGATTTTTGACCTATCAACAGACCAAAGTTTAGGTAATATCCGTGTAAAAGTCAACGATTTAGTGTATGTCCAACAACTCAATGTGATTGAAGTACAAGGGGAAGTTAAGACACCAGGCAAATTATTCGTTAGTAATAACATTAGCATTGCAGATGCATTAGCAAGAGCAGGTGGATTTACGCAAGAGGCTGATATGACTGCTCTTGTCAAGGTCAATAGAGACGGTACTCTTACCGAGTTAAGTGTTTCAGAACAATTCTGGAGATCAGCTGATAAGAATGGTGAAACAATCTCATTAACCGATGGAGAAGTGCTTTTTATTCCGAATGCATTCAAGGTAGAACCGATCTATGTCACGGGTTATGTTCGCACCCCAGGTTCACATCGTGTTCGTGGTCCTTTAACCTTACAAAAGGCGATTGCAATAGCCGGTGGTTTTGATAAAGACGCAAATAGAGCCAAAGTTCATATTCATAGAAACGATGGAACAACCATTGTGCATAAATTCAAACCTGGTATAGATTCAACCATACTTTATCCTGGAGACATCTTGGAAGTAGATAAAAAGTTTCTGATTAATTGGGGAATAGTAAGTACTGCCATCTCATCCGCCACTGCTGTGATATATCTCGTTATTAATCTAACTGGAGACTAATGTCCACACACACATTCACAATCAGCAGAATTGTTTTACGCTATAATATCAAGGAATTTGTGAATATTAGACAACATAGAATAACCTTCCCTGTTTAGTCTCAAACATACATTTCAGATAGGTATACCCATTTGCATGCCAAAACTCGACAGTTTTCTGTTTTGCTGTCTCTAATATCTGTTCCTTTATGTTCTCAACTTCGCCTGCAATTTCAACCAATGCGTCAATAGGTTCGTTTGTTTTGTTGTGAAGAAAAAAGATTTGGGAGTTTCCATGCACTCTGTGATGGACTTGCACTGATTCTGTTAGGTGTTTCTCTTGTCCGATATATACGAAAATAACTGGGGTTACCCACTTTCTAAGCAACGTTCTGATTTCAGTTTCTCGTTCACTATCTGGACCATCTAATACAGTCACCCTCCTACTATAGATTAGTCTCTCCAAAAGATATGGCTCAAGTCCGATTTTTCCATTCAGTAGATACGGAACAGGTGCGTTAACGATTATTCTTCCTTTTGCTTTTGTAAAGTCAGATAAGCATTTTACTGTAGTTTCATGAAGTGACAGACAACTGGGAATCAAAATAAGACTATAGTTTTCACCATATAGGCAAATTGTGCCTGCATTCTTATCTATCGTAGCATCATTCAGTTGCACTTCTGGTACAATATTAAAATCATATCCCATATCCCATACAGTCTGACACAACCATCCCCATGCTTTCGTAATGCCATTCCAGTGCTTCTCATCCGGTTTCATCCAAAGACTCTGTGTTGGGGACAACATCAGAATTGGTCGTACCGGATTTCCTACTTGTAATATTTCTACTGAATGTGAGTCTGAGGATTTAGGATACGACTTCATTCTTCTATTTGATATCCATCTATTAAATCCTTTGACAGCATCATGACATATATGATTCAAAGTGTGTGGCTCATTCCTCAGTATTCCCACATCCTGTGCATTGCTACAAACTGATTTTGCTACAACCAATCGGCGCGATGTTTCCGACTCATCAGAGACAAGAATTGGACAATCAACATGTCTTCTTAATGTCCCTAATTCATACTGCAATGACTTCGCACTTTCTCGTATTGAAACAGCAGATCTCAAACCGTGTTGATGACAGAAATTACTTACTCCACCAAGGAAACATTGTGCAAACTGTAATGTCAATTCCTGCCAAAAAACACTCCTTATGACTGCAGAATTATACTTATCATAAAAGAGATACGGTATGTAACTCCATCGTATATTTTCAGATGAACCTCGATTATTCTCCAATATATCTTCCGGTATCTGATCCAACAAAGAGATACTCCACGGTATTGACGTTCCATCAAATTCAAAAACAGACAAAAACCGTGGTATTTCAACAGAAAAACCGAGTAATGCATCTGTTCCATAAGTATCAATATAACCTAAGAGATAATCTTGTATAAAGGTTTTAACTCCTGACTCACTGAGTAAATCATAGGAATACTCATCAGATTGATAGCATAATAGGACAGTCCTCCCAAGCAAACGTTCTGCTACAGATTCATCTCCTGCAATACATCGTTGTATGTATTCTGTGATATTATAATATTGTTTTTCTGCATTCGGTTGTGCGACGAGATAGAACTGACAAAATGGATCTTCTCCAATCTCTAAGTTATAAGTGGAAATAGAGTTTCGCAATATGTTATGGATTGATACATGGGTGTCTGATGGTTGGAAATAAATCTCATTGACTCTCAACCTGAAACGTGTTTGTACATTGGTTGAATCCAATTGAATCCAAGTTTTCTTCCGACTACTAGCAAGTTTTGCTAACTCAGTTTTCTGAGAGGAGGTGTTATGTCTATCAGGATATGGCAGCAAATAATCGTTTGGGGTAATGGTATTATTTGTATTCACAACTGTTTCCTGAATATGTAAAAATAAAATCTGTTTTAGAGATTATTGCCTATATCTTGAAATTCTGCTAACATGAGAACAGATAGGTGAGAAAGTACTTGCTAAAATAACCCAATTAAGTTTGGATATATACCGTGAAGTATAGCAGATAGAGGCAAATATGTCATGACTTATTGATTACACATTCACTCAGTTTAATACAATTGAAAAGGTGTCACTAACACCTACAATTCAGGATAAATAACAGATGATTGGCATTTCATATCATGCAGGTGGGATGAAAGACCTACCATTACAAAAAGTAATAAAAATACTCTCAGATGTCGGCTACGATGCGATTGAGATGATGTGCGGACCTGATGCACACATTCCGTCAGCTGAAATAACTGATTCTCTGCTCAATAATGTCAAAACAATGACGACAGACCACGGATTAAAGGTTTCGGTAATAAATCCATTTACTGGTAAAGGGTTGTATCATCTGGCATTAGAGGACAAACAGAAGGCAATTGACCATTATGCTTTACTTCAGGATGTTGCAGTGGCACTGGACGCATGCGGAGTCAATTTCCTAACAGGATATGGTGGAGACAAAGGAGATGCATTCGCATGGAAACTCCTCGTTGATGTACTAAAACCAATATGTAGCCGTGCTGAGCAACTTGGAATTACGATGAATATCCATAATCACGAAGCAACAACGATAGATTCATCTCCAAAAGTTACGCATTTAATTGAACTTGTTGGGTCGAAGGCGTTAAGGGTGCTAAACGATATTACAAATTTCTATCATTTAGGTGAGGATATTGCTGAAGTAACAGAAAGGTTAGGACCACTCACAACACATTGTCACGTAAAAGGTGTTACAGGGATGTATCCGTATAGTACTTTTCTTATTCCGGGTGAGGAGGGAGATGAATTGGATTTCAGAACATTTGCAGAGAGTTTAGGTAAAGTTGGTTACGACAAATATATCTCTGTGGAAACATTCCCACAGATGCGGATAGAAAAAGCACAAATCGCCTATGATATGATGGCAGGCACTTTGAATGAATTAGGTTTAAGATAATTATAGTAAAAACCATTATTCTATATACACTGCGGTAGGTTCGGTTTCCTAACCGAACCATAAGCGTCAATTTAGTGTGTACCGTTAGTGCATCTGATACACCTGTCGCCCCTCTGGGGCTTGCTATTAGAAGGATCAACGTTTACTATACACCTTTCGCCCCTCTGGGGCTTTAGTATGCCTGTTGGAGGTCGCTTTGCTCGCTCCGACCTACAGGACTGTATGTTAGCCTACGGGTGAGGAGACCTCGCCCCTACGGGATGTAAGAGGCGCAATGAATTGCGCGACTACAAACACATCTCTTCCTAAAATTGACGCTTATGGTTCGGTTTCCTAACGGAACCGGTGTTTACTCAGTCTCAAAGATGCGGTTAGGAAACTGCATCTACCGGGAGTGTGTACTTTCTTAATCAACACCGAATGCGCGTATAGCATTCGGTGTCTACAATTTGTGCGTAAGTCCTATCATACACATTAATAATTTACGATATTAGTTTTACCAAACGTTGCGTTGTTTCATCCCAATGCTTTAAGCTTTGGGATGAAACAACGCCAAACGTCTCCTTCGTAAAAAATAACCTTGATTTTGTCCAAGAAATGTGGTATCCTATTTGTGTCAACTGGATAGGAAAGCAATCACTCACTACCTTGTGAGTGTCCTATCCAATCCAATTGCTTGGACAGAGTTGATGTTGGCGAAATCCAACAATACCACATTCGGTTGTATACGCTGCAAGTTATGATCCTTGCCAGTCGTTTGTGATGAGTTCTAAACTCGCTTTATGAGATTGTGGCGGTGATCCCTCCACAACCGCGATAAAATACAGAACATAAAACAAGTATCTGGGTCGCGCATTTGGGGAATAATACGGACCCCGTTAGTCGTGCTTTGGCGGGCACCCCTGCAGTTGCTGCAACGGTAAACTTAGCTTAAACCTAAGTGAGTCTCCTATAAGGAGATAAAAGATGCCCACATCTTCAAA
>JAJDWI010000107.1 GCA_022825665.1 Candidatus Poribacteria bacterium | reverse complement strand
CAGAGGTGAGAACCCTAACCAAGTGCTAATAGCAATAATACCACATTTTGATTAGATTATCAAATTTATTTTCAATAACACCCTTAGCCGTCTACATCCCACAAGCTAAAGCATGGGGATTTGACGGAGGAGCGTTAAATATTATACATATTAGAACTCTTGGTATAGATTTTATCATTTTTCTTTGTTATATTCAAGATGTTTTGTGTAAATACATCGGTTTTTGTTCCTTCTAAAAACGAACCAAAAAAGGCTGTTTTTCGGTTTTTGGTTCGTTTTGATATTTGGGGTTGGACCAGTCTGGGACTGGGTTTATAGGGGTTTTTGAAAATTTTGAATTTTTCATTTTTGGTTCGTTTTTTATTTGCTCGGTTATGGTGGTTTTTAGGTGGACATTTTTTGGGTGACCGGTGATGATTTTTGTTGAGAATGTGAGGTGTAAGCAGTTTTTGTTTTTCATAGTGGTAGTATTATAACATGTGTTAAGAGGGGATGGAAGGGTTTGTGGACCTGTGAACAATATGTTTCATGTATGTTTGGGGTGGTTCAGACAAAAAATCATATTATTTGGAAAACTGAACGGCTCTGTCTGGGTTTTGTTGGATTTGACATTTACAAAATATTAGTGTATAATATGAAAGAAAGGGATTTTGATTATAATAGGAGTGAGGGATGTATTCCGATGAGGTTACATCACATTTTGAAAACCCTTGCAATGTCGGAACAATTGCTGATGCTGACGGCTCAGCAACAATTGGTTCTGCTGCAAGTGGTGAAATGCTGAAACTCACAATCAAAATAACAAAAGATAGAATTGTTGAAGCGAAGTTTAGGGCATTTGGATGTCCAACAGCGATTGCAAGTGGATCAATACTAACAGAAATGGTCACTGGTATAGAAGTTTCTAAAGCATCAGAGATAAAGGCAGTAGACATCTCGAATGCTTTAGGTGGACTTCCAAAGGATAAACTTCGTTATGCAACGAATGCCGAAACGGCACTGAAAACAGCACTTGCTAATTTTACATTTCAATAGGAGATGTATCAATGATTAATGTAACAGAATCTGCAGCAGAAAAAGCAATAACTCTCATCAATAGCAGTGAAAGCAATTCAGATACAGAACTTGGTTTGAGAATGCAAGTTATTGGTGGAGGATGTTCTGGCTTTCAATATAACCTTGAGTTCGGTGAAGCCAAAGGTACTGATAGAGTTTTTGAGTTCCACGGATTAAAAGTTTTTATTGATCCGCGCAGTTCTCTTTATCTTGCTGGATCTGTTTTGGATTACAATGACGGTTTAATGGAATCAGGATTTAAGATTACCAATCCTAATGCAAAAAACACCTGTGGATGTGGTGAATCGTTTAGTGTGTAACAAATAGTGGTAGACATGTATAGAAACATGTCCACCGGGTTATTCCTCTCTATTCGTATACAAATCAATCTTTACAGTGTCTTATACAATTCTGCGTGCCGTTTTAGCACAGCATCTGAATCCTTTGGATTGATTACTTCTATTGAGATAAACCCATCATAATTGTCTTCTTTGAGTAAAGTTAAGGATTCTTTTTCAGTATCTGGCATTGGTCCGTCATCTCCGAAGTTGACATGAGCGTGTCGGACTTTATTCCTCAAATGGACATAGGCGACATCTACTGGTTGTCCGTGTCGAACATGGTGTCCTGCATGCCAATTTACATAAGTATTCTTTGCATCTGACCGATAAAGCACTTCAGCCAAGTAACTTGCTAACAAATTACCGTGAGTTTCCAGACAAAGTGCGACTCCTGCTTCTCCTGCTAATCCATCACAAGCCCGTATACCTTCTGCTTCCCAATCCAGTGCTTGATCCACTTCATTAGGTGTTTTCGGTACAGGATCTCCGAAAATACGGATATTTTCTGCCCCCATCCTTTCTGACAAGTCAATATATCGTTTCAGCAGATCAACTTGTTCTGCTCGTTTTTGTGCTTCAGGAGCAATGAATCTTACACCTGTTGCTATACAGGAAAGAACTATCCCGCTATCTGCAAATTTTTGCTTTGCATCGTTAAGTTCTTGTTGAGAAGAATCTAATTCTACACCGTGTCCATGATCCCATTCTACACGGAGTTCTAAGTGTTCATAGTTGTAATGTTTAGCTTTGTCAATAAGTTCTGCCAATGTCAACGGTGGACAGACAGAGGACATAAAACCAAATTGCATGTGATGTCTCCAATAATGTTAAAGTTAGGATTTAATGTCAATTGTTGAGCTTCCATTTCCTTGTTTCCTGACATTGATTTTGACAGGTAAACGTCTCGTAAGTTCCTGAATATGACTAATGATGAAGATACTTCGTCCCTGCATTCGTAGTCCTTCCAAAGCTGCAATTGCGATATCAAGCGTTTCTGCATCCAGTGTTCCGAACCCTTCATCAAGGAAGAGAGAGTTGAGTTGTGTGCGCCCTTGACTGAGTTCAGAGAGTGCCAATGCAAGTGCCATACTTGTTAGGAACGATTCACCGCCGGACAGTGTTTCAACGGGTCGTTCTTCATTTGCGTTCCAGCGATCTATAACACTGAGTTTTCCAATTGTTTCAACTTTGAGTTGATACCGTTCTGATGTAAGGTATTTCAAGTGTTCGTTTGCAATTCGACTGACTTGTTGGAATGTGATGTCCAGTGCAAAGTCCCGTAGATCATTTCTTGGAATTACCTCTTGTAATCTCTTCCAACGTTCCATTTCTTTATTAGCAGCTTGTAGTTCATTATTAATTTCTTCACGTTTTTGCAGATTTTCTTTAAGTTCCGTTATTATTTGCTGTTGAGCACCAATTTTCTGTTGTATTTCTTCTATATCAGCTGCAATTTGTATTGCTAATTCAGTTATCTCTTGCAGCAATTCAGGATTATACGGGTTATCTTTGAATTGGCTTCTTAATGCTACGATTTCTACTTTAAGTTGTTGGAATTCAGCGTCAAATTGATCAATCTGATTTTCAATCTCATGTATTTTTTCGTCATCTCGAAACGCCTTATCATGTTCTTCTGGTTGGCTGAAATCAAACTCCTTCAACTTATCAAAATAGACAGTAGATGAATTATTTAGGTTTTCTTTTGTTGACTGTAATTGTTTTTCGCATATATTATGAGAAGTCTGTTTCTGTGTATGAATATTACGGCTTTCTTGTAGTAGATCATCTGCCTGTTCCTTATCACTGTTTTTCTGTTGTAATTCATCCTCAATCTTTTGGATTGCATCATTAATTTCAGCTTCCGTTTCTAATCCATCAGTTTTTTCCCGAACAGCATTCAATATAGTTTCACCTTCTTCCTGATAGTCATCAATTTGGGTTTGTAGACTATTCTTATCTTCTCTCAACCTATTGATTTCACGTTGATTGCTCTGGATTTCGGTGGTAAGCACCTTATATTGTGTATTATTATTTCCAAGATTGTCCTCACAATTTGCAACTTCTTCAATCATATCACTAAATTGTTCTACTGCTTCCTCTGGAGAAGTATTGTGGAATGGGTCAGGCATTATCTCCCAAAATTTATCTTCAGTGCCAGAAATATCTGATTTTAAGTCCTCAATCTCATCGGTTATTGTGTCTAAATTCTGCTTTGCAATTTCCAATTGCTCATTTTCTCGGTTTAGATCGCGTTCACAGGTTTCAAACTTCTGAGATATGATGTTTTTGGAGTTTGATGCGCCAGTGTATTCCTTACTTGCATCATTGAGACTATCAATAGCAGTATTTGCATCCTTCATTCTTTTATTAACCCAATCAGAGGAAATGTCCACAGACTCATAAAATTCTCTCCACTGTTCATGTAGATTTGAAAGTTTATCATCAAGTGCTTGTATTTCCTCTGTGAGTTCATCGATTTGGTCATTTCTGTTAGATATATTCTGAGTGATTTGTATCCTCTTTTTTTCTAAGTCGGTATTCTTTTTATGTGTCTTATTTGCTTCTTCTTGTGCATCCTGTAGTTTCTGGTTTATTCGGTCATGTAAGTCATCATCTTCAATCTCAACTTCATCGGAAAATGGATGGTCTGTTGCACCACATACTTTGCATGGTTTCCCATCCTCAAGCTGCTCACGTAGTTTATTGATCGGATTTGCTAAGAGTGCCAATTCTCTTTCTGCTTCAAAGTCTGCTACCTTTGCATCGGCACGTTTGCAGAGTTGTGTTTGGACTTCAAGGTCATTTTCAAGTTCAACAAGTGATTCATTGTCGGTTGTGATTTGTTCTTGAAGTGCTGTTATATCAAATTTCTTATCATTGATTTGTTCACTGGTTATTTCAAATTGTTGTGCTATTGGTTGTGCTTTTCTTGCTATTTCTCTTTGCTGTTGCCAATACTCATTAGAACCACTATCTTGTAATCCATTTAATGTCTTTTTGGCTTTTGCATAAGTTTCTTCTGCTTGTGTCATTTCGGATAGTAATTTTTCTCTATTCTCGGCAAGTTTAATTATTGATTCATTTTGTGTGTCAATGTTTGACTTTTGTTTAGTTTGACTATCTATTTTCTTTTGTAGATTGTCGTGTTTTCCATTTAGTTTTGACAATAGAGTACTTAATCGGGTGAGACGTTGGTGACGGTCTGACGGTAAGGGATTTTTTGTTAGGAATGCATTTGCTTCATCAATCTGTATTTGCAATTCATCTTGACGAGATTCTTTTTCACTTAACTCACCTGTGGATGTCTCTATTTCCTTGTTAATATCCTCCATCTTATCGATTCTTAGATTTGCTTGTTCAAATTGATCTTCTGCTCGATTAACCTCCAATAATGCTTTGTTAAAGATGTCAATTTTCTTGTCGCGTTCGGATAATAAGGTATTATATATTTCGTCCTTATTTTCAAAATCAGTTTGGTTAGTTTCTACCTGCTTTTGTGCCTCTACAAGTTCAGTTTTTGATTGATGCAGTTCCGTCACATTCGTATCATATTGTGATTTAGCAGTATCATAAGCAATTTTTTCTGGACGCAATTGGTTTGCATCTTTTGCACGTTTCAGTTCAGATTCAAGATCACCAATCATGTGCTGTTGACCTTTTAGTTCTTTTTGCTCTTCTTCGGAAGTTTGCAGTTTATTAAATTTTTCTGTACGATCAGTTTCAGTCTTTTTATCATCCTGAATTTGTTGATTATTTATACCTAACTTTTCTGCTTCTGATTGTAGACTCTCAAGTTCATCTGTTGCTTCGTTTAGTTTTTCAGTTGACGCATCCGGTATTTGATGTAATTTTACTTCTATTTCATTATAGGTATCAGTCACTTCGTTTACTTTTTCATTTAACGTTTCTCTTAGTTTGTCATATATGTTGATACCTGCTGTTGCTTCCAAGATTTTACGTCTATCTTCAGGACTTGCCTTCAGAAATGCTGCGAATTCTCCTTGTGCTAACATGACAGAACGTCTGAATGCCGCGAAATCAAGCCCTGAAATAGATGTAATTTCATTGCTGATTGTATTTTCAGAATTCCCCATTGATTTACCTCTACTTGATAGTTTATCAGTAATGAGTTCCTCTGTATCAGCATTTAACAAACTTCCTTGAGGTGATGTGTTATGTTTACCGGACCAGGTGACAACGTAACGTGTTGTGTTAGCAATAAAATGTACTTCAGCAAAACACTCCTTTTCACCATGACTAATAAGATGAATTGGATTTTGCGTTCCGGAGCCTGTTAGACGCGGTGTTTTTCCGTATAGTGCGACACATATTGCATCTAAAATTGTTGTTTTACCGGAACCTGTGGGACCAGTAATAGCAACAAGCGATGCATCATTTAATGGGTGGTTTTCAAAGTCTATTTCTATTTCATCACGAAAGCTATTTATGTTTTTGAGTTTTAGTTTACATAATTTCATTGAGTACCCTCAACAATCTGAATTAATTCGCTAAAGGTTTGTGTTAAAGATTCATCTGGAGGACTTCCGAATTTTGTTTGGTGGAATTGCTCAAAGATTTGTTCAGGTCGCTTCATATCTTCAATTAGTATAACAGGTCTATCATCTTCTTGCGGCAACTCAACTTCAACAGTAAGTACATCTCCACCACGATCACTAAATGCTGCTCTTATTTCATCGCTGATACCAGTGCGAACAGAGACCAGTTTCAATTTTACTTGGATATATTTGTTGTTCCATTCTTCAGTCATCGCTTGTGAAAGAATTTCGTTTTCATCACCTTCAATAGTGCATAGTTCCTTAAAAACTGGTATTTCAATCGCTTCATCTCGACTTATGTTACCATTGTCAGAAAACTCCAGCAGAAATATCTTTTTAGTATATGTTGCTTCATTGAACCTAAGCGGGATAGGTGAACCTGAATAGCGTATCGGATAATCGGATGTGTCAAATGTTTGTGGTCTGTGTAGGTGTCCGAGTGCAACATAATCTACATCTTTAGGAAAATCGTTAGCATGTATTGCGGTTGCACCACCAATCTGTATGTTACGTTCAGATTCGCCAATCTTACCACCTTGGACATATAGGTGTCCCATCAGTATCTTGGGAAGTTCCTCTGGCATGATAGAAACACAATCCTCATAAAATACTTTGAGTCTCTCGCGGTATCGTTCGTTTCTTTCTATTTCTGACTCAAAAGAGACAGGTTCAAGTTCATTTTCAGACAGATAGGGAACAGCTGCCACTGACACAAGTGGTTTATCTGGTGGAATCTGTATTACACAATCTGATGGGTTTGATACCTGACCAACAACATATATCCGACCCATTTTTAGAAATTCGCGTGGTGCTTCCAAGTGTCGAGAGGAGTCGTGGTTACCTGCTATAATAATCGTATATGTGTCGGTTTCGTTATAGAGGCGAAAGAGGTATTCGTAGTAGAGATTAGTTGCTTCTGCGGATGGGAGGGAGGTATCAAAAATATCACCTGAAACGAGGAGTAATTCAATCTGATGTTCTTTTATTGTATCAAGAAGCCAATTTAGAAATTGTGCCTGTTCATCATGTCGTTGACGTTCATGAAGTCGCTGTCCGATATGCCAATCGGCTGTATGCAAAATGCGCATGTATTCCTCATATTATTAGTCTTTTTTCTCTTTATATGATATAATTGATATTGTAAATTATCAAGTGAATTTTGACCAAATTGGGAGGAGAAAAAATGCGGTGTAAGTTATATAGGTTTTATGTTAGCAATGCTGGTATTGTTTCTATTTGTTTCAATGAATGTATCAGCTGAGTTGTTATTTCATGACGATTTTGAGAAAGATTCCATTGATCAAGAACCGAAAAACTGGGAAATCGGGTTTGCAGGAAATACGAAAGCAATAGTCGTTGCTGACCCGAAAGATGCGGGGAACAAAGTACTAAAAACATCCAATAAAGCATCAAATGCATCAAGACATGACGGTCCTGGTGGTTCAATTTATGTTTGTGGTGAAGAGGGTTGGGACGATTATGTCGCTGAATGGGATATGATGTTCCCCGATGATTTTTATATGGGTGTTGTTTTTCGTTTTAACGCTCTTCCGTCAAATCCCCATGCTTTAGCTTGTGGGATGTAGACAGCTAAGGCTGTTATTGAAAATTAATTTGATAATCTAATCAATCTATGGTATAATATACCATACACAATCATAAAAAGATGAGATATTATGC
>JAJDWI010000148.1 GCA_022825665.1 Candidatus Poribacteria bacterium | reverse complement strand
ATATGGGATGCACACGACCGATACGAGACGTAAAAACCCGATCAACTGTTTGTGCATTCCACTAATTCTCATCAAACAGGCAGGCTTAGCTGCCTAAAGTGGAGCAGATGTAAGACGTAGCTCAGATCGGCTATCCGCGAGAAAACACAAGCCCCTACCTTTAGGTAGTGGGTACTATGACTTAGTGGTCGGACAGAACTCCAAGACGACACACTTGTTTACTTGCATGTCGTCTGTGAACATGCACATCCAGTCCTTGTTGAGTTCATAACCGCCTATATTCCTGATGAACTCCAATGGGAACCACCAGCGTTTCAACGAAGGAGACGCAAATAGGTAATATAGAATGACAAACCTGATACCAATCTGTACACAACACAAAAAAGAAAAAGTGTGGAGTCAAACCGTATTTGAGTATACCGAAGACGATATATCTGTCCGCATAGAAAATGTATGGGCATGGGTGTGTCCAGAAGATGGAGAACCATCCTTCACACCGGAAACAGTGGATGCACTCATTGACACTGTCAAGGAATTAATTGAAACAGCTAAACGGGCAAAGAAACGAAGTCCAGCATTAACCGATTATGCCATCGCTGTCGGGTAGTACCCATCCATATATTACGACCATTTAACTCTTCCACAAATCCGTTCTATCGGCAATTCCGCCAATTACTTCCGTATCAACATTTTCCGAGTAGCCGTATACTCCCCCGCAGTCAAAGAATAAAAATACACGCCACTCGCCACGAATTCACCAACATCATTCTTCCCAGCACATAAATTGAAGATATTTGAACATTTTTTCAACGAAAACAGACGTGCAGTTGTCTATCATAATAAAAACAAGAGGAAATACTATGAATCGATGGATGTTATATAAAACCGCTCGTCAGAAATATCGCAAATATGCGTTCTGTATTTCATTAGTTGTTCACCTGATTTTTGTCGTGGTGGTAGTGCTTTTATTGATCAACTCTGAAATCCAAGACCTGGAAGAGGGAATCCAAGTAAAACTTATGCCTGAACTGCTACAGCAACCGATTGTCCAGAAAAGACCTAAACTGATCGTAAAAAAAGAAACACCTTCAGTTATGATACCAGAATCCCAGATAGAAATAACGAAAATGCCTACGGGTTCAGCCACAGCGGTTGAAATTCACCCAACATCGTTGAAACAAACCGATGTTGATACCGCCGCGTTAGCGGACGCGTCCAATTTATCAACAGATGCGGACTTACCTATGACCCCTAAATCTATATTGTCTCCCATCGGCAAAGGCATAGGGAGGGGCACAAGTAAAACAATTAGGGACTTAACAGACGCTATTATCGCGAGCAGTGGCGGTTCGCCCATTGATGTTGTCTTTATCGTGGATGCCTCTCAGAGTATGAAGGATAACATCAACGCGGTCGCAGCACATCTTGGGCAAATGATCGACACATACAAAGCTTCAGAGATAGACTATCAACTCGGTCTCACACACTTCAAGGCGACAGGCTCTCAAAGCACACAGCAGAATAATATCAAGGTATTCCAACTTACGCGGGACTTAGCAGCATACAAACAAAAACTCTATGCAATTGGAGCCTATGGTGATGAAAACGCTTTGGATGCGATACATCAAACGTTAGCACAGATGCGGTTGAGAACAAATACTGTCAAACATCTTATCGTTGTCACAGATGAACCGTTTACAAGTTTGCAAGGACATACAGTAAGTACCATCATAAAACAGTGTCGACGCAACGGACTCATCGTGCATGTGCTTGGTAAGAGGTTCCGTGGTCATAGATGGCTGGCAGCATCAACAGGTGGCAGTTGGCATGCTATTCCCCAAGATTGATGAGAGACACCACCACGCCCCAGCGGGGCGACAAGTGTATCCTTTTGTATGTCGGAGCATAGGGGCGGGGTTTCCCCGCCCGCGTTCACGCGTCTCTTATATTCTTGTTCGTAGTCGCGCAATTCATTGCGCCTCGGACATTCGTAGGGGCGTTGTCTCCCCGCCCGTCTTATCTTTATTTTTCTTTATACGGGCGGGAAAACCCTCTTCTCTTATCCTGCTAATCCTGAAATCCTGCAAATCCTGGTTCAGACAAAAAATACCACCCTCTTCGTAGGGGCGTTGTCTCCCCGCCCGCGTTCACGCGCCTCTTATATTCTTGTTCGTAGTCGCGCAATTCATTGCGCCTCTTACATTCGTAGGGGCGGGGAAACCCCTCTTCTCTTATCCTGCAAATCCTGTAATCCTGAAAATCCCGGTTCAGTCTCTTCTCTTATCCTGGTAATCCTGAAATCCTGAAAATCCCGGTTCAGACAAACGATTCTGGTTGAATTTCTCTTTTCTCCATGCTATCCTATATGCAGATCGTTTGTTAGGAGTGAACATGGCAGAAGACGCTACATCTAAGGAGCAGGAACTACGAGAGTTTTACCAGTCTCTGCTTACCCATTTTCCAGACCGAAGTATACGATGGTTATTACAGGAAAAGGGGAACGTACAAGGACTGATAGAGATAGTCGCAAGTGACCTCGCAGAACGTATTGATTTTAGTCAACTTGAGTTACAAAACAGAGTGCCATTTAATAGTGGAACAGAAGCAGAAGAACTTCTCATATATATCCTAATAGAACACCAATCCACAGTAGATATTTCAATGGGATTTCGTCTCCTGTTTTATATGATGAATATCTGGGACACGCAAAGGCAGCAATGGGAAACGGATAATGTGCCAAAAAGTGAATGGCGTTTACAACCGATCTTACCCATTGTCTTATATAGCGGAGATCGTAGGTGGTTAGTGCCGTTATCACTCACTGCGATTATGGATATACCGGAGATACTCAATCGGTTCGTGCCGAAGTTTGACACACTTTTTCTCAGCGTCAAGGAGACTGACCCACACGAATTAACGAAATCCGATCATCCATTTGGATGGTTGCTTGCCGTGCTACACAATGAAAAGGCTGATAAGCAAACTATTATTGACACGCTGACAGAAGCGATCAACTATCTGAATACACTTGAACCTGAACAATCTGAACAACGACTACGGGCAATACAGTATATCTTGCTACTTATTATTAACCGACGAAATGCTGAAGAACATCGGGAATTGATAGAGTTAGTTCAACAACAGACTGATGAGGTGGAGGTAGAAACAATGGCAAAAACTATGGCTGACGTATATATCGAACAAGGAAAAGCACAAGGCATCGAACAAGGTGAAATACAAGCAAAACGAGAGATGATCTTGAAATTACTTGATATACATATCGGAAATATACCTGAGACTGTTAGCAAAAAGGTTTCAAGGATACGGAGCCGTTCTCGACTTGACTCGCTATTAGAACAGGTCGCAACCGCAAAAACACTCGATGATATTAAGTGGAATTGAACCCGTCCATCCCTCGCCCATCTTGTAGAATCGCGACCTCTTCAGCACCAGCGGTGCGGAAGGTGTCCAGCACACGCGACGCTTCTATACTCCAAGCCCCAGCGGGGCGAAAGGTGTATACCCGTATACATGTATACACGTATACCCACCAAAAACCCTCTTCTCTTATCCTGCTAATCCTGAAATCCTGCTAATCCTGGTTCAGACAAAAAATACCACCCTCTTCGTAGGGGCGGGGTCTCCCCGCCCGTCTTATCTTTATTTTTCTTTATACGGACGGGAAACCCCCTCTTCTCTTATCCTGCTAATCCTGAAATCCTGCTAATCCTGGTTCAGACAAAAAGAAAATCCTGCAAATCCTGGTTCAGACAATAATCCTGCAAATTTTAAGAAAAACCTTGACAATACTATTACTAAGAGTTAGAATTATACTAAAAACAAGTTAGAGGAGTGGAGAATATGGGATTACCTGAAGTAAACACAGGTCATGGTGCATTGAGAGGGACCGATGCTCCACATCCTTACTTACATACGATATTTGAGGTAAGTGATAAATATCTAAAGCGTGTGTTCAATGAACAACAGTTGAACACATTTAAAACTGATTGCGTCCAAAATATACGGGGAGATAGGGATTCGACCATTGAACAGTATATAAAAGCATACTACGATTATGTAAAAAATGAATATCAAAAACAATATCCAAATGCCGATGCATCTCTAAATCAAGACATTTTTTCTGAACCTAACAGACCAAAACTGCTATGGGGTGACTGTCTGGATTTTTTACAACGTATGGATAGTGAAAGCATTCAATTGATGGTTACTTCTCCCCCATATTACAACGCAAGGGATTATTCGCAGTGGGATACTCTGGACGACTATTTGGAGGATATGTCAAAGATTATCAAAGAATGCTATAGGGTTCTGGATAATCATCGTCCTTTCGTTTTCAATGTCGGAGACATATTTGATAACGACAATAGACACACCAAATCGACATGGGGAAAAAGACGGATACCTTTGGGTGCATATTTCACTATGATATTTGAAGAACACGGATTTCAATTTGTGGACGACTTCATCTGGGACAAAGGAGAAGTTCAAACGCAACGTCATAAGAATGGGAATAGACCTTATCCGTTGTATCAATACCCAATCAACTGTTATGAGCATATTTTTATATTTTACAAACATCGTTTGGATGAAACGCTTTACCCGTGTCCAGTATGCGGATGTCTGAAAATCAATGGGAATGCATACTCTGGCGTAGGTATCAAATCTTGGGAATGCAAGAATTTAGATTGTTTTAAGCGATCCGCTGCGAATCGTGGTAAGCGTTTTTCTGCCCGCACGCAGTTGATGACTGGGTTGCAACGAACTCATAATCTTGTTGAGGAAGATTTGTTACGCAAATGGCGTCGCGATGTTGTCAAATTCTCACCTGTAATCAAGATCAACAGCAAGGGGCAAAACAAACTTGGTCATACTGCACCCTTCCCAAGCGAAATCCCCGAATATGCAGTACGTGTTTTCAGTGGGATTGAAGAATCTGTGCTTGATCCTTTTGCAGGTTCATTTACGACCGCGATTGAATCGTTACGTTTAGGACGAAATAGCATTGGTATAGAACTGAATAGGACTATGTTTAGAGATGCTGTCCTGCAGCGACTTCCCGGTATTCTCTTTACAGAACCGAAAGAGGTAGACAGTGAATGGATCTGATAGCGATAAACAGGTAATAGGTCTTTACGGTGAGATGCGATTAGCGATGGAACTACACAAACGAGGGTGGCAAGTCTTCAGAGCATACATTGACGAGAAATTCGATTTTGTCATTCTGAAAAGTTACTGCGAAAATTGCAAAGCATTCAAAAATGCCTTAACGCGTGAAACACATTATAGAGGTAGAAATCGTAAAGCGGTAACTCAACTTTGTGAAGACTGTGAAAAAGACAGTCTCAAGATGCTCGTTAGGTTTATTCAGGTGAAAACATCAGAGGGAATCAACGAAAGGACGACAAAATCAGGTGAAGAAGTAAAAAATTATAGTTTCCATCCAAAAATCCGTTATCATCTTGCGGATTCCAGAGTATTTTACGCTTGGATTCAAGTCTGGGACGAAGATAACGTCAACTTCTACATTTTTACGCTCCTCCGTCAAATCCCCATGCTTTAGCTTGTGGGATGTAGACGGCTAAGGGTGTTATTGAAAATAAATTTGATAATCTAATCAAAATGTGGTATTATTGCTATTAGCACTTGGTTAGGGTTCTCACCTCTGCCA
>JAJDWI010000124.1 GCA_022825665.1 Candidatus Poribacteria bacterium | reverse complement strand
AGCTTCTATGAGATGGGAGGAACAAGGGATCAACGCTGTGCTGAAATGGAAGTGTTTATATAAAAATAAAGATTGGAACAGCTATTGGTATCCAGATACAAAAGCTGCATAATGTTCATGCAAAAAACTTTACACACCCTTGATCTTGTTTGCGCATTGTCTACACTATGATTTAATGATATACTATACATCGGTATCCTCTCCTATAAGGAAGTTAATATATATTAGGAAAGGATACCATTTTTAGTATAACCTTTCAAGATACACCTCTCAATTAATGCAAAAAACTTTACACACCCGTATAAATCCTTGTGTTTTCAGTAAAAATAGGATATACTGAAAATCTACAAATGTGAATTTTATAGTAGCAATCTATTGTACTATAATAATTAACATTAAACAACAAAATATAAGAATCTGAGACGATTGAAATGAATATACTCCACGAATTAAATGAAAAACAGATTGAAGCAGTAATACATAATACTGGTCCCATCCTCGTTATTGCGGGACCTGGCACTGGCAAAACAAGAGTTATAACTCACCGTATTGCATACCTAATCCGACAACATGGAATCAAACCTGAAAACATCCTTGCGATTACCTTTACGAACAAAGCCGCACAAGAGATGCGTGACCGTGTGGATAATGAAATCGGGGAACCGCACGGCTCTAATATTAAGGTGAGTACCTTCCACGCATTCTGTGTTAAGGTTCTTCGAAATCACGGTCAGCAGATAGGTTTGAGCGAAAACTTTGCTATTTTTGATCAAGAAATTCAGGACGAAATACTTGCAGAAGTCGTAAAGGAAAACAGCCTAAATTCTGAAGACTATCCGATATGGTTGTTAAGGAATGTCATCAGTGAATGGAAGTGTAGGCTTGACAATGGACAATATGATATTCAGATTGACTCTGATTTTATCGCTGAAATAGATGATCCAGATGCAGAAAGTAATCTAAGAAATGCGCTGACTACATATCAGAACAAACTTGCGGAATATAACGCACTTGACTTTGATGATCTTCTTGTAAAGACAGTTGCGTTGTTTGATCAAGTTGCTGAGGTACAACAGGAATATCATCAAGAAATATCACATATTCTTGTGGACGAATATCACGATGTGAACAAGGTTCAGTATCGTCTTCTTCAGTTGATATGTGCGTCTCCTGAACATAACATTATGGTTGTTGCTGATGCTGATCAGTCGATCTACAGTTGGCGTGGTTCAAATCCTGCGTATATTGAAAACTTCAAAGTGGATTACGCCCCACACGTCGTTAAATTAGACGATCACTATCGGTGTAGTAAAACAATTTTGCAGGCTGCCGAAGAAGTAATTGCAAATAATCCTAAACGTCCCATGCAAGACACTCTTATTACACATAAGGATGAAGGTCGAGATATTTTCCACTATACCTTTATTACTCCTGCTGAAGAGGCACGGAATATTGTAAGAATTATCCGAAAATTAATCAAAGAACGAGGTATATCCTATCGTGATATTGCTGTTTTTTATAGAACACACAGACTCGCTGATGTTTTGGCTGAGGAATTGATACGATCCAAAATCAAATTTCAACGGATTCGTCCTACCAATTCATTTGATGATGAAAATTTAAGAGGTATCCTTTCTTACCTTTGCTTTGTTCAGTGGCAACTTCCACGTGACTTGGAAAATGCGATTAACTTCCCAGAAAAGCGAGTAGATGATTTGACATGGGTTCGTCTTAAGTGGTTGGCGCAACGTAATGAAATGGAGTTAGCAGACCTATTGAGAAATATAGAGGATTATCCTAACGATGTCGGTCCCTTGACACGCAAAAATATACGAGGATTTTGGCAACAACTTGACGAATTAGCGAGTGAAATTGAAGATGAACCTGTTGACAAAATCATGGATAAACTCTTGTATAGATTAGACCTGATTCGCTCGCCTTACCGTGGTAAAGAGTTAATGATTATTGAAACCCAAACAGAGATGTCGAATTTGGGGTTAGCACAGGATGTGCTTTATAGTGCGATTGACCGTGGTGAACCGATAGAGATTACAGCGGTTTATGGAATTGACGCGTATTGTGCTGCGTATATTATCAGTGAGGTGCTAAATACTTATCTGGATTTGAATGTACAAGTCCATTATTTGACAAGTGAATCAGCAGATGAACTAATACTGAACGGCAATGCTGTCAATCTTCTTATAGGTGATTTTGGGGGAGTTGATGTAGGTGGAGACCAAGCGCGAAAAATACTCATTGGTTCTATGCAGTCTATTCCGTCCAATGTTATTCAACTTGGTTCTGGTGACAATCACAGTATTGATGCTCTTAAACTTAGCCAACGCCTGTTGAGTCGTTTTGAAACACCCAACATGTCTGATATGGTCATCTATGACTTGGAAACGACCAGTGTGAATACCAAAACCGCTAACATCGTTGAGATTGCTGCGAAACGTTTGAACGTTATTGGCAATGAAGTTGAAGAGTTTTACCGATTAGTGAAGCCTCCTGGGGGTCATATTCCTCAGTCGGTTACCAAAGTTCATGGTATTAGCGCGGAAGATGTTAAGGATGCTCCGAGTATTGAAATAGTTCTGCCTGAGTTTTGTAGTTTCATACAGGATCGTATTCTAATTGGTCACAATGTTGCAAAATATGATAATCCGATTCTTGAACGTGACTTACAGACCTATTTAAAGCGCAATCTGACCAATCCGTATTACGATACACTTGTTACTGCGCGGAAACTATTGCCCCGTCAACGTCGGGGAATTGAGGCATTGGCAGAGAAATTTGGTATTCAACATAGTCGACTGCATCGTGCTATGGAAGATGTTGAAGTTAACAGACAGATCTTTAAGGAATTGATTCGGATGGATTTGAAGAAACGTGAGGTGAAATCACTCACAGAATTCTTACCATACATTGGGATTAGTCTACTTTCCAAAATTGACGGTGATGTAACACCCAACACATTGACTGAAGAAAGTGCATTCCTAAATGCTGCAAAACGTTATGTTAAAGCACATCAAAACGGTTTCCCTGATGACATCCCTTTTGATGCTTCTGAAAAAGAACAGGTTTTGGATTATTTTGATCAGTTAGGACAATCCGATGTTCCAATTTTTCCCGAAGATACAGATTGGATAGACCACAAGTCTAAGTTTCGCAATTTGTTAGTGCAATTCTATAGAGGTGGATTTGGCAACGGTCTTTCGGATTTCTTGGATTATCAGAAATTGCTTACCAATTTTGATGAAATTGAGGATAATAAAGAGCAAATTACATTGATGACAATGCATGCTGCTAAAGGGACAGAATATCCTGTTGTCATCATAATCGGTATGGAAGAAGGTAGTTTTCCGATGTGGAAGCGGGGAATTACACCGGAGGAGATTGAGGAGGAACGTAGGTTGTTTTATGTTGGCATGACGCGTGCCCAGAATCAACTCTTTCTCTCATCAACAATTTATCGTTACGGTGACCGTGAGAGATCTTCATCTATGTTTGTGCATGAGATACCTCCGAATAATATGATACAGTGGAGTCCTCGACAACAGCATTAGCGATGTATGTTCCTCGCTCATCACGCTGGTTTTATCTACTTCAAAATCAACATCTTACGAGTTGCTGAAAATTCTCCTGCAGAAAGTGTATAGAAATAGATTCCACTTGCGACAGACTCACCTACATTGTTCTTTCCATCCCAGTAGGCAGCTTTGCTTTTATGTTGGTAAATTCCTGCTGGTTGATTCCCTAACGATATACTTCGCACTAATACCCCATTCACGGAATAGATACGTAGTGTAACATCAGCACGTTTGGACAACTGATATGGTATCCAGGTCTCCGGGTTGAATGGGTTCGGATAGTTTGATAGCAACTCTGTCTCTTTAGGAATAAGGGCTGCCAATAGACGTTCAAGATTAGCAATTCCGTGTCGGAAAGCGAGTGATCCATCATCTTCAATGCGTGCCTGCTCTATCCATGTCTTGACCATTGTGGGATCCAATCCTCTTAAACCATCCACGTCAAGAATCGAAGGTGATGCTGCTACTGGCAAATCTCCAAGATGTTGTGCCACAAGGACGAGATCTAAGATGTTAACATTTCCATCGCTATTAACATCTTCTCTTGAATCAACGGATGTGGGTTTCCCTATGTTTTGGGCAACGAGAACTAAATCTAATATGTTTACGCGATCATCTTCGTTGACATCCCACACCAGTTTACCATACAACTCAAGAGTGAGTTTTAAGGGTCCCGCTGGGATTGCTTGATTTCTGATATTGCTGAACTGCAAATTATTGAGTGTCAAGTGTGTCTTACCACCAGATTTTACTGCAAAGGTTACCGACAACAGCGGACCAGTGCCATTGACACTGTTATCATCAAGTACCGTCTCACTGAGACCTGTAATTTTACCAGATTTATTATTAATTGTTCCATTCTGAAAAGCAGTTACTCTCCCTTCTGATTCTAAAAAATGGCCTTTACGGACCTTAATTGCTTCAAGGAGTAAGGGATCATAAGCGATATCAAACTGCCATTCTGCTAAATCGGTAACGTTTTCTGCGTAGATGTCAATGGTAAACGTATCGCTAACATGTATCATTTTATTGAAAACTGCGAATCCGATGCCAACAATAGGAAGTACCGTATATTTCGCATCTGCTTGAAAACCAAAAAATCCGCTCCAACTTCCAGTTCGGTTTTCAACAGCGACTAACAAGGTATTAATCCCCTGTTTTAGGGAGACTGGGAAAGAATCTTTGTAATCGGAGGCACTCCGCCCAACGATCTCCTTATGAACGAGCTCGCCATTGAGCCAAACCTTAACACTGTCATCGCTGCCAACAAACATCTTTGTGTATTGTTCCTGCTGAGAATTTAAGGCGATGAAGCCGTAAATGACACGATTGTTTCCGTTCCAACCGAGGTGCCTTGTCATATCGTTAAGGTTATTACCACCACTGCTATCTATTTTAAGAGATGTCCATTCATAGTTGCCAACTGCGTCTCCCAGTACCGCACCGTTGGTTGCGATCTGTTGTTCTGTAACAGTGCCCCGACTTGCTTTCGCCAGTAGATCTGTAGTGCCGTCAAATTGTTCATCCTGCACAAGCACCCATAACCACGGACCTCTAATTTTTGGTCCACCTTGTGATGATTCCAATTTGCCATCTTCAGCAGAAGGTGTGATAGGGTGTCCTGGATCAATGACAACACTTTGAACAAATTCCCTATCCATCATTTTGTAAGCATCTACCCACGCAGGAAGAACTCCTAATCGTCGCTCCAGTTGTGCCTCGTAAAGTGAATCAGGAGAGACGCGGGTGCCGAATCCTTCGAAGTAGGCATCGCGAGGAATAGAACCACCCAGAGTTTTGTATCCGATAAGGTTCGCTTGAGTGACCGCAAAACTGTATCCACCAGGTGTCCAAAGGTCAAAGGTTCTGCTGCTGGCGATGTTGTTATTCCAACGTGTGTATCCGTCCAGATGATGAGGTAAGTTTGGTATTGCTCCACCACTTGCTTGATGGTTGATACTATTATAATTATCAAACAGTGTATGACGGGGTTGCGAACCGTGCGTGTCAGGACCTTTCAATTGTTTTCCATCAATCCGCCAAATAACAGTTCCAGCCGAAGAGGAAGCAGATTGGAGACCATGCCACATACCTTTGTCTGTATAATCCTGTAACAGACCAATAAAGCAGTATGTAGAAACTGTCACGCTTCCAGGGACATGTCCGTACCTACCATCAAGAATGATCCCGAATGCTGAGCTGCAGTAAGAAACGTGATGCCCAAAGGCGTTGATGGTGTTTGAGAATCGACAACGACGGATCCATGAATGGGCAGTATGCCATAACATTATACCACCTCGTCCCGATTGAACGAGATGTTGATATGTTTCCTGTAGGTTCCCATCTATGTGTAGGTCTTCAAAACCGACACCGACCGACAAATTTCGCCAGTTGACTGTGAAGTTCGAATTGAGGTGTGTCAGTATTGGTGCCTTAACATAAACACGGTTTCCTTCAATGTAGTTAATTTCATGAATTTCATATACCTTGATTCCTTTTCGGATATTCGTGTATGACTCAAGCATATCCGTTATCAGTCGGGAAGAATGTTGACTCCAGTCATCTCCGAGCAGTCGGTCTGATCGGATTTCAATAAACCTTCGGTTTGCAAGATTACTCACATCTTCTACGTCAAAGTGTTTTGTTCCTATTGGAAAAGATCCTTTAACCCGGGTTGCTGAATTAGAACCGTTTGGATGCCATCGGGTCTGAAACAATCTTTGGTGTTGCATTACTCTATTATGCATTTTGATGGTGGTGCCGCCATTAACGGCACCCTCGGCACCGCTACCTCGAACGATGACGTTGTCTCCTGATACGGTTATCGGATTCGTCGTTTCTCCATCAAGCAAAACATCATATTGTCCAGGTGGTAAAAAGACAATACTGTTACCTACAGCAGCGGCATCAAGTGCCATTTTAATAGCAGCAGTGTCCGACTCGCCATCATCAGGAGTTGCCCCAAAATCAGTAACATTATACACTGTATACGCAAAATCTTCTGGAATCGCTTCCTCACCATTTTTATAGCCAGCATAAGAATAATCAATTAAATCAGGGGTACCCGCGGGGACCGGTTCACCGATGAATTTCTTCCATATATTTGGTGTAAGTTGGGCTGAAGCGAGTGGCAACAGGAATATGATTAGATTTATTATTGCGGTTGTTAAACAGTATTTTTTGTTTGTTGACATGAATTACAGTTCCTCCTTATCGGGCATTTATTAAAAAAGTTTTATGTTATTGCGACTCCAATCCGAGACATTTATCGCATTATTGTCCATTACATGTATTAATTTTAGTAATGTTCCTGATGTAAATCATCACGTGACATTAGTCATAGGTTAAATGACGGATATGAATAAATATGTTCTGGTAATAATAGTCTAAATCACAAAGTTGGACCAGTTAATATAGTATGACATAATATTATTATATCATGTCTAATTTAAACAATTGATTCTGATAATATACAGAGATTTGCAATTGTTGATTTCCTTTCTGAATTGCAGAAGGCGCGGAAATCACAGAAGATGTTGAAATGTTTGATCCCACAGCACATTCCCCTCAAATGGGCGGCATTGCCAACCTAAATAAAGGATAAATACGACAAGACTGTCGGAGAACCTCGCCCCTACGATGGGAATGGGTGAAAAGGTTGTTGTTATGCTTCAGGAGTGGTTTGTAGTTTTGTATGATTATTATTATGGTTATTGCAAGGTTGATATAAGTTGCGATTTGTTTGGGTGTCATGAATTTTGTGTAGACTCTAATTGCGAATTCTTTTTGCTTTGTTTGTAAATACATCGGTTTTTGCTCCTTCTAAAAACGTACCAAAAAAGGCTGTTTTTCGTTTCTGTGTACGTTTTGCTTTTGGGGGTAATCCCAGTCTGGGACTGGGATTATAGGATGGTACGAATATTTTTGAAAATTCCATTTTGGTACGTTTTTTATCTGCTTGGTTGTGGTCGGTTTTTGGGTGGATATTTTTTAGGTAACGGGTATCGGTTTTGTTGAGAATGTGGTTGAGTAGTCTTTTTGTTTTTCATAGTGGTAGTATTATAATAGGTGTTAAGAGCGGATGGAAGGGTTTGTGGAGATTGGAACCATAAGTTTCATGTATGTTTCATGTATGTTTCAGATTCATGTCTGTCAGAATCGCGGAAGGCACTGAAGACGCAGAAGACACAGAAGAAAAGGTTTGTTATGTGTTTATTGTGATTTTGAAATAACATGTCGGAGGTCGCAAGCTCGCTCCGACCTACATAACTATGAGGGGATTTTACCTTAAACTTTGCTGTTATATGGTAAAGACATCTTGAAAAAAATGGCTGCACATGGCATACTAACTGATATTACAAAATCAAAGTATTGAATAAATGCGAATCGATTGCCAAAGCCATATATTCCCAAAATCTTATATTGATGTCCTTGCCCAAAATCCACATCCTCCACAGGTAATTCACCGTGGAAATGAGTCAATCGTTACTTACGGTGATATCCAAACATTTCGGTTGCAGGATGAGGTATACGACCCGATACGAAAACTCGAGGATATGGACGCAGCAGGTGTGGACATGGCACTTTTGAGCACCAATATTCCACCCCCATGCATGCTATCTCCTGAACTGGGAACCAAAGGAGCACAAGCCATAAACAACACCATCGCTGAACTTGTAGACGAGTATCCTGACAGATTCGCAGGGTTGGCATGCCTTCCGTGGCAAATACCAGATGAAGCAATCACAGAGATGGAACGCATAAAGGAGATAGGGTTTCGCGGAATAATGCTATATTCTCATATCGGTGGTGAACAGGTCGATGCACCGCACTTTGAACCTGTTTATGCTCATGCTGAATCTCTGGGTTTGCCGATTATGATGCACCCTACAGTTCCAACATGGGGAGAGGCAATCAAAGATCATTGGCTGATAGGTATGATGGGATTGCAAGTAGATAACAGTTTCGCACTGTTACGTTTGATTTTAAGTGGGATTTTGGAACGTCATCCAAACCTTCAACTTGTTATGCCGCATGTTGGTGGTATTTTGCCGTATATGAGTGGACGTATTGACCATCAAACTGAAGTGTTGGGTAGAGCAAGAGAACACATTTCACAACCACCGAGTGCGTATTTACGTCAAATCTATTTGGATACTGTGTCACCATCGTTAGAAGCACTGCACTATGCTTATGAGTTTGCAGGTGAGAATCGTTTGCTATTTGGAACTGACCATCCTTGGGTGGATATGCCGCGGTTTGTTGGATTGATTGAGGAAATGGATATTACTGAGAAAGCGCGTTCACGTATCTTTGGAGACAACGCTACAGGCTTATTTGGTTTGAACTAAAACGATAATTCCATCAATATTATACAGGTAAAGAGGAAATTCTACATGGTTGATGAGTTAACTGATGCACAACTTTTCTTTTTTGAAGATAACGGTTATCTGGTAATTGAAGAATTCTTACAGGATTCACATGTTTCTGAACTTAGAAGTGCGCTTGCAGAATCTATTGCCAAACGGAGAGAGTGTGAAACGAAAGGTATACCTCAAACTGGGATGACGCATATTCACGGAGAGAAAAGCACTCGTATTTTCTATATCCTTGGAGATCATCCGTTGTTTTTGGAGTTATTGGACTGGGAACCGATGATGCCTTATGTTACGGGTTTGCTTAATCAGATGCCTCATCATCACGCATCTGACGCTATCGTTGAATATGGAACGGACCTGATGGATCGACCAATGGGATGGCATATTGATGGACACGATGATGGCTACCGTAATCTTCGACCGATTCCGTTGCTACAACTCAAACTCGGTTACTATCTGACAGATATGACCGAGGGAGGACAAGGTAATCTGTGGTTGCTTCCGGGAAGTCATAAAGCGATGCACGATCCGAACCATGATGATCTGCGTTACCCGTATCAATATCCTGGTGCTTTGGAGGTGTGTGCACCTGCGGGAAGCGCGATTTTATTCCATAACGCACTTTGGCATTCTGCGGGTATATTTACCAAACCTGAAGGATGTCGTGAAATGCTATATTACGCTTACGAACATCCGTGGATGGTTGCATCTCAGGAACATTGGGGATATACGAAAGACTTCTATAATATGAAACTATCACCAACGCAGCGTAAGTTTTTTCACGGATTTGTTTTCGATCCGCCTGAACAGAGATGGGGATAGTTTAGAGTAAGGAGAACATATCATGCGTTTAACAGAATCTAAGGTGTCGTTTTTTCACGATAACGGGTATCTACTGCTTGAGGATGTGTTAGATGAGAATGACCTTGATCCTGTGATTCAAGAGTATTCAACATTAATCGCTAAACGTGCAGTAAATTTACATAATGATGGGAAAGTTTCCTCTACATACGACGATAAGTCATTTATTGAACGACTACTTCATCTCGCTGCAGAAGCACCTGAGATTACTGCAGATTTGGATATTATGCGTGCCCGTGGTGAAGCAACATTTAACTTTCTCAAGAACCCAAAAATCCTTGATCTGGCAGAGTCTTTTGTCGGTTCAGAGATTGTCTGTAATCCTATTCAACACATCCGTGCAATTTTGCCGATAAAGGAATCTGAACGACTTCCAACACCTTGGCATCAGGATGCAGGTGTCTGTTGGCCCGATACGGATCCCTATTTCATGCTTACTATATGGATACCGATTGTAGATGCGACTTTGGAAAACGGTTGTCTACAAGTGTTGCCCGGAAGTCATAAGTTTGGATTATTTCCACATGCTTGGAATCAAGCTGGATTAGCAGTTCCAACAGAGCATCAACCATCAGAACTGACACCGAAGGAGTTACCAATACGTGCTGGAGGAGTAATACTTTTTCACAATTACACCTTACACAGTGCCAAACCGAATGAGTCGGATACTGTCCGATGGAGTTTTGATCTGCGTTATCACGATGTATATCAGCCGACAGGAAGACCTTATTATCCTGCGTTTCTGATGCGGAGTCGAATACGTCCAGAAGCATGTGATACAGATTACGAAACGTGGTGTAAGCGGTGGGAATTTGCCCTTGAAAATTCCAGAGGTGTTCAAGCTTACCGTTGGAAACGGTAGAAATGAGGAGCAAAACGTGATTGAGATTTCAGATCTTCCAACTGTCAATGCGACTTTAAACTCTATCAGTGCTATTTTCTTGATAGTAGGATATGTATTTATACGCCAACGGAAAATATCTGCACATCAGAAGTGCATGCTTTCTGCCTTTGGTGTGTCTGTGCTATTCCTGATTAGTTATTGTATATATCATGCGAATGCAGGGTCAACAAAATTTACACAAGAAGGATTGATACGACTTGTCTACTTTATAATCCTTATTTCACATATTATTTTGGCGTTTGTAATAGTTCCGTTGGCAATCGTCACGTTATACTTCGCATGGCGTAAAAGGTTTGAAATACACAGACGTATTGCAAAAGTAACTTTCCCGATATGGCTTTATGTTTCTGTGACTGGTGTGGTTATCTATCTGATGTTGTATCAGATGGGTTAATCGTATTGATGACTGGCTGCTTGTTTTGAGTGGTATAGGAGGATGAATTTATGAGGTATTACCGATTAATTATAATGTCGTTCATACTTACGATATTATTTCTACTACCAACCTTTGCAGATGACTACACACAATGGGGATTACCTGAAGGAGCGAAGTTCAGACTTGGAAAAGGTGAACTCAAAAATTTCAGAGGAAGAACTCAATACCAGTTTACGCCAGATAGCAGTCAACTCATTGTAATCAGTTCGATTGGAATTTGGCGATACGATGTCCATACAGGAAAAGAACTTAGTTTAACGTCTAAATACTTGGATCAAATGGATGAATTTATTGTTCTCAGTCCAGATTCAACGACTTTCATTGATATCGGTAATGGATTGAACCGAAACAAGATTGAATTGTGGGATTTACATAGCGATGAACTTAGAAATACCTTTCAAAACCCATCTGGTGAAGTGAATTCATTAGCGTACCATCCGAATGGTCGGATGTTTGTCAGTGGTGATGCTGAAGGAGTGATACGAATATGGGACATTAAGAATGGAGAAAACCGAGAATTTCTAAGACTACAGCAACGTATTAGCAAGGTCGCTTTTAGTCCTGATGGAATGGCAATTATGTGTTGGAGTGATGGGATTATTCAGTTATTTGAGACCAAAACAGGAAAAGCCATATCGAAATTGGAAGATATAGAAGATATTGATCTATTTTCCTTCGGTCCTGGTTGGAAACTTATTGTTGGTGAAAAAAATAGAGAGATTAGAATATGGGATAGTGAAAGTGGTAAGATAAAAATAAAGTTAGACTATCCCAATTGGGATAAACATTACGCACTTTCCCCTGACAGAAAAATTATCGCGGATACAAAAAATAATGATTCAACAGTCCGGTTGTTGGATATACACACAGGTGGGATAATAAATACATTCACAGGCGAAAATATGAGAAGCCGTGTTCAGTCTATAGCATTTAGTCCTGATGGACGGACGATTGCGATTGCAAGTTATGGTGAGATTCGGCTGTGGGATATGGACTCAGGTATACATAAAGCAACATTAAGAGGAAAAGGGTTCTTTTACAATCTTCTATTTAGTCCTGATGGACACACGTTTGCAGCGCGAGGTTACACATCCAAAAGAGAAACTGGACTTTATTTATGGGATATTGACTCAACAGATCTTCAAAAATCCAAACTGAAGCATTTTATTACCGGACATAACAACACAATATCATGCTTAGCCTTTAGTCCGGACGGACAGAAACTTGTAAGTGGACATGATTACTTAATTCGGTTGTGGGACGTTTCTGATGGAAAACATATAACTACAGGTCATGGACATCCAGTTCAAGTAAATGTTCGGTCTGTAGGTTTTTCTCCAGATGGAAACAAACTTGCGAGTTTATGCTTGACTTTTCAAAGTTCTAATTCAAATGCAGAGGTGCTTTTATGGGACGCTGCTACTGGTGAATATCAAGTTACCTTAAAGGGACATGGCAAAGCTATTGGAAAATCTCGTCCGTGGCACTCAAATAGCATGGTATTTACTTCCGATGGTAAAAGACTTGTAAGTGGAAGTCTTGATGGGACTGTTCGTTATTGGAATCCAAGAACAAAAGCACGAGATTCATTCTTTCATAATATTTGGGGTTTAAATTTTGGGCACCACAAAACAACCTTAAAAGGTCACAAGAATCATGTGCTTTCTGTTGCATTAAGTCCTGATGGAAGTATGCTTGCCTCTGGCAGTGCGGATCATACGGTCCGTCTATGGGATGTACGTAAACACAAACTAATTGCAACGCTTGGAGAAATTGATGAGAATGCAGATACAGTTAATCCAGACATTTTCAAAGGTATACCAATAACAAAGAACGCAACAATTATAAAAGATAACCCTGGTGCTATACATAGTCTTGCTTTCACTCCCGATGGGAAGACACTTATAGTAGGTGCCAAAGAGAGGATAGTGCTTTGGAATACTCTCACAACTAAACGGACACTTTCCGTTACTTTGAAAAGTAATAATACTGCTACGGAATACATAACTACCGTCCACAACTATAAGGATGATTCAACAACAAAGCCAAGCAACAGTCAGATTGGTAATCCAAATAATGTTCAATTCCGTCAGACATCAATCACAACTTTTGCACTTTGTCCTGATGGTAGTACACTTGCAGTTGGCTCTCCATACGGTGGGATTGTATTGTTGGATCACCCATCGTTTGAAGTCAAAAAAACATATATACATAGAGCAATGGGATGGATAATGGATCTATCATTTAATCCTGACGGTTCATTACTTGCGAGCGGAAGTATGGATGGTACCGTTCTTATTTGGGAGTTAGAAAAGTAAATTATATAAGGAGCATCGACCAATGAATAAAATATTTAGATCCATAATGATACTGTTGTTGATTAACATAATGTCTCTTTCATCTGTATTCTCAGAAGACTACACACGATGGGAACTACCAGAAGGGGCGAAGTTAAGACTTGGAAAGGGAAAACTTGCCAACTTTGAGGGACACCTCACAACCATAGGAAAGGGAAGTTCGTACCATTTTACACCGGACAGTACAAAGCTTGTTGTGTTTACTTCAATCGGTATCTGGGTATACGATGTTCAGACAGGTAAAGAGGTTAGACTATCAACAGCAGACCGATTTTGGAGTCATGATGATGTCGCGTTAAGTCCCAATTCCAAAATGTATGCAAAGATACGAAACCACAGGATTGAGTTAAGAGAAATAAACACCAATGAACTCATAACTACTTTTGAGGGTTCTGATGAAAGGAACATCTCCGTTGCGTTTAGTGCTGATGGGAAAACTATTGCAAGCACAGATTTTTCCGGAATAATTCGTTTATGGGATGTTGACGGAAAGAACCACAGCATTATTGTTACACCCCACAGAATTGTAAGTAGAGTAATGTTCAGTCCTGATAACAAAACTATAGTCAGTAGTAGAAAACAGGAAGTTATGATTTGGGAAATCGAAACTGGTAAGTTTAAGACAAATTTAGAGGAAACAGATGGTGTAGATAACATAATCTTCAATTTTGATGGAAGTTCCCTTTTTGGTTTAACTAAAGATGAAGCGCGTTTCTGGGATATTGAAACAGGAAAAGTGAAAATGAGAATAGGACATAAACGTACATATAGACATCTTTACGCATTATCTCCTAATGGAAAAACACTCGCAACTGCGCGCGGCAATGATAATACTGTTCAGCTTTGGGATACAGAAACTGGTCAACTTAAAAATACGCTTACTGGTGATTCAAAAACTGTAAAAATGTTGGCAATAAACAATGGTATACCTATGATATTGAAGAATATGAAAAAACCTGTTCGGAATTTCGCGTACAGTCCTGATGGTCGCACCCTTGCAGTATCAAGTAGAGGGGAAATCATACTTTGGGATCCTGACACTGGAAAACCCAAGGCAATACTAACAGGGAAAGAATCTTACTATTATCTGGTTTTTAGTCCAGATGGCCGTACTCTTGCTACCCGGTCTAATATATCTAATGATGGAACTCGTATCTCTTTATGGAATATTGATACAACAGATATCCAAAATTCAGGGTTACGACATATTATTAAGGATCATACTGATGAAATCAGTTCTATCACATTTCATCCTGATGGTAATATGCTCGCAAGTGGATATCGTTTGGAAAAAATTAGGTTATGGAATTCGGAAAATGGACAACTCAAAACAACTTGTAATGGGTATCCGTTTCAATTATTTGTTCAATCTTTAACTTTTACACCTAATGGAAAGACGCTTACGTGTTTGAATATTAGTTCACAAAGTTCCGCAGGAAAGGCAGAAGTGCTTTTTTGGGATGCCATGACAGGTGAGTATCAAAGAAAACTAAAAGGACACGGTAAAGCAATTGGTAATACCCGCCGTATGTCACATGGAGGAGGAATTGAATTCAATCCAAATGGCGAGATGTTTGTAACTGGAAGTTTGGATGGGACTGTTCGGTTATGGAATGCAAACGCTATAGATGTCAATTCACCTTTACAGTGGTTTGTACCTGGTTTATTTAGTCCCCAAACTGCAAAACTAAAAGGGCATACAGATCAAATACTTTGTATAGCCTTGAACCCAAACGGAAGCATTATTGCAAGCGGCAGTTCTGACCAAACTATCCGACTTTGGGATGTCAACAAACGGGAACATATTGCAACCCTTGAAGGACATACAGAAGAAGTTCTTACTGTTACCTTTAGTCCCGATGGTAAGACTCTTGCCAGTGGATGTCGTCACGGTTCCATACATTTGTGGGATGCTCACACCGGTAAACACAAGATTTCACTTATTGGAAATAGATTATTTTCTACACCTCCGTCTCTTCCTCCTAAAAAAGATGATCCACCTAACATTACTGCCAGGGGACGTAGTGATGTTTCCTCATTGACATTCAGTCCAGATGGGAATATTCTTGTAAATGGAAATAGAGATGGAACAATTCACTTCTGGGACATAAAAACAAGACAGATCAAGTCATCTTTCTCAGGTCAAGGTGGTTTGAATTCTCTTGCTTTCAGTCCTGATGGACGCACACTTGCAAGTGGCAGTTCGGATGGGACAGTGCTAATATGGGACATTCCTATTCAATAATTCAAACATTTCCTTAGAGGTATTCAATTGTCGTTTTTTCTTGCTGAATCTCGGAAGGTGCTGCAAACACAGAAGACACAGAAAACATTTTGCCAACAGACACGACAATCCTTGAAAAGAAACACAGGAAACAACAAAAACACTTCCATGCCTACCGCGTCTTCAGTGCTTTCCGAGATTCTGACAATACACAACTCAATGTTATGCACCCGAATTGCACACAAGCAACGTCATTAATTATAAAAGCACAATTAATGAAGTTCTGTTTTACATCAAGATAATAAGTAAAAACGCCACAATCATGTTGTAAAGGAAATGTCCTTATTATTTCCATCATGGGAAGTATATCATGAAAAATAATGATGTTGAATTAATCCGTAACGTTCTTGCTGGTGATGAAATCGCTTTCTCCACATTAGTTGAAAAATATCAGAAGCAAGTTCATGCACTCGCTTGGCGGAAAATTGGCGATTTTCATATTGCTGAAGAGATCACGCAGGATACTTTTCTGAAAGTGTACCAGAAGCTTGCGTCTCTAAAACAACCACACAGGTTTGCTGGATGGTTATATGTAATTGCAACACACAGCTGCCAAGATAGATTACGAAAAAAGAAAATAGAGACTGAATCGCTTGAGGAAATGGACAGTGAAACGATAGAAACGGATGCGTATTCTCGATTTGTTGCTGAGCAGGAAGCAGAGGTAACCGATGAAGCACAACGCGGGGTGGTCAAAAAACTGCTTAGTAGGTTGCCTGAGAGTGAACGCACGGTAATAACACTACACTATTTTGGAGAGATGACCTGTGAAAGAATAAGTGAATTTTTAGGGGTATCGGTAAATACAATTAAGAGCCGTTTACGTAGAGGCAGAAACCGGTTGAAAAAAGAGGAACCTATGATCCGTGAGGCAATCAGCAACTTCCAACTCTCACCGAACTTGACAGAAAACATAATGCAAGAGGTCTCTCGTATTAAACTAACTACACCTTCAAGTAGCAAACCAATGATGCCATGGGTATTAGGTGTATCAAGTGCAGTTATAATTGCGCTAATACTTGGAATAGGCAGCCAATACTTATCCCATTTCCAGCGACCATATAGTTTGGATGCTCCGTCAGAGATGACAGTGGACATTGTTGATTCTCCAATTGTTCAGAATCTTGAAGCGATACCTGCTAACCGTAATCAAATTGGAAAACTTGCTGATAAACGTGGTGGAGATGATGGAAATGGAAATGAATCAAATCAAGTTATTGGTGGCCAAGGCAACTATATCAAATGGAAGTTGCCTGAAAAGGCAAAATTTCGTCTTGGAAAGGGCAAAATCAGCAACTATGAAGGTCACCTAACTACGATTGGTAAAGGTAGATCGTACCATTTTACACCGAACAGTTCACAGTTTTTAGTGATGACTTCTATCGGAATTTGGTCGTATGATGTCCTGACAGGGGAAGAACTCAGACTATCAACAGGACCAGGAATAGGAATGAATGACGTAGTTTTGAGTCCCGATTTACGGACATACATAAAAACACCGAATAACAAGATAGAAATATGGGATGTTCATTCTGATCAACTCATGACTACACTTGAAGGACATAACCAAAGTATAACATCGGTTGCCTATAGTCCTAATGGGAAAATGCTTGCAAGTTCAGATTTCGCAGGAATAATACGGATATGGGAGATTGAGAACGGATCACATCGCGTTATCTCTACGCCGCATAAAATCGTAGACAAGGTGATGTTCAGTCCTGATAGTAAGACGTTAGTAAGCAATCGAAATGAAGACGTACGTTTGTGGGACACAGAAACTGGAGTGTTCAAGGTAAAATTAGAAGATACAAAAGGGTTTAATCACATTCGATATGATACAATTGGAAGTGCCCTATATGGTATCAGTAGAGAGGATGTGCGGTTTTGGGATACTAATTCCGGTAAGAAAAATAAGACATTCAGTCTTCATCAAATATCAAAATCATTTGAAATTCCTTTAGCGTTATCACCTGATGGAAAAACACTCGCGATTGAGGGGGCAGATGACTATTCGGTTGAATTATGGGATACACAGAACGGCAAACTGAAGAAATCACTTGCCGGAGATCAAAAGTATGTAAGAGGAAAGATTATTGTAGATGGTAATACTAAATGGAAGGATTATCCTACAAAAGATGTTGAATCTATTGCGTACAGCCATGACGGAAGTACACTTGCAGTTGGAAGTGAGGACGAAATAGTAATTTGGGATCTTGAAACCAGCACACGTAAGTTAACACTAACAGGTGAAGGAACTTTCTTTTATCTGATGTTTAGTCCTGATGGAGACAACATCGTTGCGCGGAGTTTTTCAACTCAAAATGAGATTGCAATCTATATGTGGAACATAAAATCCGCAGAGAAAAACAATTATAAACCGATACACATTATTGAAGACCATAACCATGAGGTTTTTTCTATTGCATTTAACCCGGATGGTAAAACACTCGTTAGTACCCACAATTTGGAAAAGATGAAACTTTGGGACGTGCTGAATGGACAACTGAAAGCAATTTCAAATGGGTATAAGTTGCAAACACAGATTCATTCTGTTGCAATTTCACCAAATGCAGAGCTAATTTCAGGTTTGAGTGTGATTTCAGCGAAATCATATAATGTTCCCGCTATTCTATTTTGGGATGCCGTAACAGGTGAATACCTGTCATCACTAAATGGACATGACGAAAAAATAAGTAATTCACGACCTTATGGTTATGGTGGTGGCATTGCATTTAGTTCGGATGGAAAAACATTGGTGAGTGGGAGTATTGATGGAACAGTTCGACTATGGGATATGAAAATTGCAAAGGGTAAAGCGACAGGCAAGCTAAAAACAACTTTAAAAGGACATACAGACTCAGTACTATGTATTGATATGAGTCCTGACGGACGCATTATTGCGAGTGGAAGTTCTGACAAAACTGTACACTTATGGGATGTCCGGAATCGAAAAGTTATAGCGAAACTTGAAGGACATTTAGAGGAAATTTTGTCTGTTGCCTTTAGTCCTAATGGATCAACACTTGCCACCGGATCCCGTGAAGGTGCTATCCATTTATGGGATTCCACAACCGGCAAACACAAGTCTTCCCTGAAAGGAAATGAACTCTTTAAAAGACCAGCGAGTTTACCGCGTAAGGCAGATGATCCACCCTATATAACTGGTTATGCTAATGGTCCGGTCAGATCACTCGTTTTCAGTCCTGACGGAAAGACACTTGTAAGTGGGGATGCCATGAAGATTTATTTTTGGGACATGAGTACACACAAAATCAAATCAACCGTTTTTATTCATCAGGGATTATTCTCACTTGCTTTCAGTCCTGATGGTTCTTTACTTGCAAGTGGCAGTTCGGATGGGACAGTGCTTATATGGGATGTCAAACCCTAAAAGGATTGTCTAATGTTAAATCTTTTTATTCAGCAAATGGACGGAAACCTCGTACCATTAGACCACGATCACTGTTGGCTTTCTTCGCTTCTTCTGCTGCGGCAGCACGTTTTTCTGCTTCTGCTCGATTTTCTGTAGTTGTTCCACCGATTATTACAAAGTCATCGGTTCGACGGTAACGGTTGATAAAGACCGGACGCGGTTTGTCAGACATATTTTGTTTTGAACCGTGTACAGTCTTGACATTGAAGAAGATAGAATCGCCTGCATTGCCAATCACGGGAAGTGCGCTCTCCCAGGGCCACTCATCTTCCTCTAAACCGAGATGTGAGAATGTATCAACATGTTTGAGTTGTCCAAGACGATGTGATCCTGGTACTACGTATAATGCACCGTTGACAAGGTCGGTATCCACAACATAGTTCAAAATACCTACCGGACCTTGATACCGATGCTCAAAATAAGCAGAATCTTGATGTAGGTGTTTGGGATGTCCGCCAACAGGTTCCTTATAGAGACACTGTCCATTACCGAAAATCTCCACATTTGGACCAAGAATTGCTTCAACGATTTTGACGGCATTTTCATCAAAAGCTGAATGGAAAAATGCTGCACTTGACTGATAGTTGATAGCCAAAACCATTATCTGTTTGTCTCGGTCATACCCTTGTGGGGCAGGAATGAAAAGAGTCCCGTTGGGTGTGCGCCACCCTTCAACAATCTGTTGTGCTTGATCAAGAAGTGCTAAAGATTCAGCTGCTGCGGCTTCTATATCCTGATGGATTTGTTTTATATAAGGATTCATCAAACCGCGTACTACGAGGCAGCCGTGTTCCTCAAATATGTCTGCAGCCTCTTGGAAGTCCAATTTGTCAACAGACATTTCAATGTCTTCTATTTTTACATCTGATTCACGTTCCACTTATTTCTCTCCTTAAATATTTACATCTATAAGCAAGTTACAAGAATGTCTATATATGTTCAACATAAACCTTCACATTATCCCCATTTAGGTCTGCGTCCAGTTAATTTCTCTAAATAATCCGCTGTTTTCTTTACATCATTTTTTAGTTGTCTTGATGCTTTCAGTTTTTGTACTTCATCAGTTCGATATCGGACTCGGTAGGTTCCTTTTTCAAGTGGTCTCAGCGCATACTCTCCTGGTACGTTTCGGTTAACATAAGACAACATATTACGTATCAACCAATAGACATCTGCGGGAGAAAATCGTAATTCACAATATTGTGAATTATCTTTAACCGAATTCAATGTTTTTTGCACAAATTCAACAACTTCAGCAAGGGTATAGGTTCTATTTTCTTCCAATTTAATGTGATTCAATTCCGGTTTGAATTTAGTTTGACTCATTTCCTACTCCTTATAATTTAATTGTAGGCATCCGAAGGGGTTGTGATTCTGAAGGTTGCATACCATCTGAACAATTACGTATTTGAATAAGTTGAGATGCGATGCTTACCGCAATTTCAGGCACTGTCTTTGAGTTTATGTCCAACCCAATAGGTGCGTATACTCGCTGTAATTTTTCTTGAGGAATACCGATGTCTAATAAATCATCAAAAATCAGTTTTATTTTTCGACGACTTCCAATTAATCCGATATATCTTGCATCAGATTCAACGACACTGTGAAGTGCAGACTCATCGTGTTGGTGTCCCCGAGTGACAATTACTACGTAGGTAAGATGGTTTTTAGGGTACTTTCGCAGTTCATCAGCAATATCCCCAATGATAATTTCGTCTGCTTCCGGTAGTCGTTCCGCCGATGCAAAATCTGCTCTATCATCAACAATAACAATATCAAAGTCCAACCAACTACCTATATGACAGAGGGCTTGTCCGACATGTCCAGCACCTGCTATTAGTAGAGTTGGTCGTGGTTGTAACGGTTCCAGAAAGACTGAAGTAGTATCGTCTTGTTGAAACAAACCTGCACTGTTTTTTTCAAGGATATCGGTAATTTGGTTTTCCACATCAGCTTCCAATGCAGTATTTCCCAAAGTGCCGATCCGTTCACCGTTTGTAGCAAAAATCATTTTCATTCCGATCTTAGCAGTTTGATTATTGCTTTTCACAACTGTTGCACACATAAGAGGAATCTTTTCAGCATTTAGTTCCTGAAGTCGGTTAAACATTTCTGCTTCAGAACGGGTTTTAGGTAGGTCAATGAAGATTTTCATATTTCCACCGCAGATTAAACCATCGTCCCATCCGTAATCACTATCCAACTGAAATTCCAGCAGTCGTGGATTTCCATCTTGCATCAATCCGATAGCTTGTCGTCGTGCTTCTGCCTCAACACAACCACCCCCGAGTGTGCCTATATTTCGTAAATCAGGGAGTATCAGCAGCTTTGCACCGGGTTTTTGTGGGGTAGAACCTTTGGTTTCAACGACAGTGCAGTATGCACCAACCTGCTCTAATGCTATTAATTCTGGGATTTTTTGATATATCGCTCTCATCAGTACTTAATTACTTGTTTCACGCATTATGTCGAATCAAGCTATCTCTGTGTAGGAGTAAGTAAGAATTGTTTATTTTATCTAATTTCCTTTAGGCGTCCAACCCCGTCTTTTAAGGCGGGGATGTGACACCTGCTTTAGCATTTTTTCTTGACAGCAAACGCCAAGTCTGTTAATCTGTTCGTAGCAGCCGGCACTGGTTGTGATTGATGTTGTGGTAGACAGCTAAGCAGTGAAACAATCACGTAAAAGCCTTGCGATTCAAGACTGCTAAAGTTCTTTGTAACATCTATTGCACGTTCAGGGAAAGCAGCGTAACAGCTCATCCCGTCTAAATCACGTGTGCTAATCGTTTTTAAGACCTCCTTTGGAGGTGCAGTTGGGACATCAACTGTTGGAGTAGGCTTTGTCAGACTTTCTTTGAAAGCAAAGGTCATTGATCCCACGATCTACCCTGTGTGAGGGGACTAAGAATCCCCCACGCTTTAGCAGGGGGAGTATGTCAATTAACACTTTGTTCTGTAGCACTTTGTGCAATGAGTTGTTTAAACTGTTCACGCTGTGGTTCAGTTAACTCTAACGGAACAATACCTTCTATTCCGTTACTCCCGATTTTAGCGGGAACATTTAAAAATACTGATGTTGTGTCAGTTGAAATTAGTGTACCGACACTCATAACCCGTTTCTTATCAAGACTGATTGCTGATATAAGCTGTAGAATATGGCTTGTAAGGGTAAATTCGTTTGCGGAAGTATATTGACAACGTTCTGCAACATCAGTAATGAGATTCTGGATTTGTGGTTCATCCATTAATTGTGTGAGAGGAATTCCGTTAACTCTACAATACTGTGGCAACGGATGCGTTACTTCGTCATTCCCAATTGCCAATGCAGATATATCTTTCACAGATAATCCAATTCGACTTGCTATTTCGGCTTTTAAATGTGCTGTAGCAACACCGTTCGCAATACCAATCAAGTTACTTAATTCATAAGTCTGATGTATCCATGCGGCAACATAGTTTGCAAAAGGCATCGCAACCAGTATGATAGCATCCTGAATAGATGCTTGAATTTTTGGAACAATATTTCGAGCATTTGATATATTCGTTGTCTTCAATGCCTGTGTTGAGTGAAAACCATACGGCAAAGACGTTGGCAGCAGTACTACTACATCCGACTCAGCGAGATCCTCAATATCGTTTGTAACAGAGACATCAGAATCACTCGCGCTCAATGCATTTGCATGTGTGAGATCTTCTACGCCATCAGCAATAGAAATAGTGTTTGTAGCGCGTCGGGTACGTTGTATATTACCAGATTGTGTTCCAGTAAATATTACAATATCCTGAGCAAGTTCAGAATGACAAATTCCCCAAGCCAGAGTATATGCAAGCTGACTTTGTCCAATCAATGCTATTTTCATGCGTATAGTTCCTATATCAATGTCTCAACAATTTCTTGGAAGCGAGATTCAAGGTTTTCACGTTGTTGGACCATCTCAGAATCTGCGTTTAATTTAGTATCAAGTAATTCGTCGTAACGCTCAACATATTCCATTAAAGTTTCCACTTCTTTTTCGTAACATACGGCTGAAGATAATACTTTTTCCTTCACAACGACAGGTAGTTCATCATTGGTAATCTGTGTTAATTCCCATCTCCATACTTTTTCAGAAATATATGATACAAATCTATCTAAAACTTCCCCTTTATAATTACTATTTTGAAGTTCTTTTACCTCTTGAATAAGCCCTAAAACTTGGTTGAACAGATCATCTGACAGAATATTACGCAACTCCATTAAGATACGTCCGGTGGTAGATATCGGTAGTTGGTTTTGTAACAGAAATACTCTAAGATTTTGATAATCATCCAAAGTTTTTATATCTGTAAGCCATGTTTTATCAATTTCAGGAAGTTCACTTAAATCAAAACTTAATACCTGATTTTTCCTTAATTCTTCAATATCGGTGATACGTTTATTAATTCCAGCATGTGCTAATGTATACAACGACTGTGTTTCCCCATAAGGCTTCAAAAACGTTATCATCTCACTAACTTTTGTCTGTTCTGCTTGTATTGTGTCATAAGTGAGATTCCCATTATTATTAGGATTGGTAGTATTTCGTTTCTTACCTTTGCGTTGTGGATTTGATAATCTACTTGCACGTTTTGTTAAAGTTTCATCGTATTTTTCCAATTCCTGACGAAGGAGGGACAACGTCACATCGCTGTGAATTGCGAGTTTCTTTGCAGTCGTTATATCACGAATAGAATGTCCAGTTTTTGCGACAAGTGCTTTATTGAGATTACGTTCAAGAGTTTTGCGGTCCCTTTCGTTTTCAACAACGAGTTGACTTTCCAAGGTGAGATTCATTAATCTCTTCGTCTGATCTGGGATGCTGATGTTGATATCACATACAGGTTGAAAATCGGTCAGTAGTTTTTCACGAGTTTTTCCGTTAAGTACTAAACTCCACAAAGTAGTGTAATATGATTGAAGTTTTTCAGTTTCAGTTGGAGATTGTTCTACCCATAGCTTAATGATATGTAAATTGTCATCAATCTGCTCAAAGATGTTTTCAAGTTCAGAATCATCTATTTCGAATCCAATAAACTTTGCAGTCGAATTCCTGTTTGAATGGTTATTCCTATTGGTATTCGCCGATTTTTTTGCTAAAAGTATATTCTCAAGTGGTTGGACTAACTTTTCAAAATCATGTTGATGCATACTTGTAAAGTTTGCGATATGTAGTAAAGTCGACCAGATATTATGTAACCTATCAAGTTGTTCTGGATAGAGCGTTGAATGTATTCCAATCCGATTCAATTTTTCACGCACAGTACCAGAAGTCCATTCAGGAAGATATAATTCCTCCCTTGGAATATCATTTTCAAATATTTTTAGTTTAATTGGTTTTACGTAACCTTTATCAATTAAATCGGTTTCAAAAACGAGATCATGGAATAGTGCAGTGGCTTTATCCACTACCTGATTGGTCAAGGTGTAACTTGATTGAACCATGTAGTTAATAGTTAATTCTTGATTTTCTTGCAGTTGCCACTGCTCAATTATCGGGTCAATATTATCTTTTAGTGCATCGGTAGCGGATTTTGTTGCTTCTTGCTCAAAATGTTCACCAAGATAACTTTCATAGAACTCACAGAAGGAATTAAGTGTATTCCTTAATTCCCGTGTGACCAGATCGTCCCAAACCTTATTGTGTATGCGTTGTCCCCGATTAAGCATCAGTGCTCGGAGTCGACTGTCCACCCCTTGATGGAATTGTGCCATCAGTTGAAATACATGTTCATTAGCCTTAACGGTATAGTCCTCTATTTTGGAGGAACTTTCAGCAATAACCTCTTCAATTATATCCGACTGAGTTGTAAATGCAATAGGAACTAATTTAATAAATGTGGGTTCAATCGGGTTATATACAGCTGCAGTTGGCAACACCCTAACGGATGGTGGTTTTTCAGAATCCTTTTCATCTATAAATTTGTTATGAATTGTTAGACAGTCAACTAAATCAGTTAAGTCGGGATAGGTTTTAATATGTGTCCGCACCACGACCAAAACTGTATCGTATTCCTCATTCTCTATCTCTGTGTACATTACATCCTCGTTGAGATGTAACCGATGGATATGAGTCTGTTCCGGTATAACAACCTTGACTGAAGAATCGTCTGTCCCTGTTCTTGTGAGGACAAAACCACCTGTTTTAATAGTGTTAGGGACTATCAAACGAGATTCTAATACTTCTTCAGTCAGTTCAGAAAGTGTTAAAGATTTTCCTAAATGTTGTACAGTTATATTTGTAATTACACCGTCAGCAAAATCGGTGATTTGTCGAGTGTTACGTTCTAAGTCTTGGACACTTTTATGAACACGGTCATAATCATCATGTGCAGAAGCCAATATCTTGGCTTCGTCAATCCAAGATATCCATGCTCCCGGTCGATGCTTGATTTTTAGTGTGAGTTTTCCATCTTGAGAGTCAAAAGCAGGAAGAATTTGGCTTTCAGAGGTAACTTTAGGAGTCCATATAATCAAATGTTTATTGTTATTATTACCGAGACCAACTCCAAATGTGTCTCCCCAACTAATCCTACCTTCAATACCTGCTTTGATCTTATCAGTTAATGTGAAAAGCGAGTCAGAATTAAAATTAAGAGATATATCTTGCATTGCGTCAATTAGACGAGTCCTCCAAATGTTGATAATCAAACGAAGTGTTATTTATTTACTTCATTGATTAGAATATGATTAACTTGGTTACTACTCTTTATAGTTTGACATACTCCCAAGCCTAAAGGCATGGGCTTCTTTCTTTGCTTATAGCAAAGTTTCTTGGGTTTAATCCAAGACTACTGAGATGCCAATTAAATTTGACACCGAGGGGATTGCCAAAGTCCCGACTAACAGGGTTATTTATCAACCCAGATACTTTTCTATGAATGTTTA
>JAJDWI010000140.1 GCA_022825665.1 Candidatus Poribacteria bacterium | reverse complement strand
GGTCGAGTATCTTGCGATCCAGTTCATATTGTTGTTCGGGAGATAATTGTTTTAGCATTTTCCACTCCAGTTTTACAGGTTGTTTGTTTTAGTCTGTTTGTATTATACTTGATAGGTTTGGGTGTTTGTAGTTTATCTGGTATCGGGAACAATATATATCCAATATGTTTCATGTATGTTTGCAAATGGATTTTTTTTGAAGTAGAGAAGTCACCAAAGCAGCGGGTATGAATGCCAATGTCAGAATGCGTGCGTGGTATTTTGTATGCTTCCCCATAAACGTCAATTTTAGGAAACCGCACCATAGGCATCAATTTAAGAACATTTCTCTTGAGGTATTTTCTTGGTCTGACCGACTTTAGACTACACCTTTCGCACCGCTGGTGCTGATATTAGAGTTGTATCACTTGTTCTATACACCTTTCGTCCCGCTGGGACTTAGTTTCCATGTCGTAGGTTGCTTTGCTCGGTCCGACCCACGGGACTGTATGTAACAATGTGGGCGAGGCGACCTCGCCCCTACGAATGTCCGAGGCGACAAATGCCATACGCGCATTTGGCGTTGATTTGGCAATGAATTGCGCGACTACGAACGCGTTTTCTCCTTAAATTGACGCTTATGGTTCGGTTTTCAAACCGCACCTATAGGGTATGTGAGTAGAATTCAAGACAAAATCCGGTCTTCATCGTAAGGGCGAGGTTTCCTCGCCCTCAGGAAGAAAGATGGTTCTAATCGGGCAGGGAGACCCCGCCCCTACAGGTGACTTATGAAATATGGTCTATTGTTTTTCACGTAAACGGGTTTCTAATGCGTCTAATTCATCGTATAGTGCCTTGGGAAGTCTGTCTTCAAATCGTTCATAATGTTCCCGAATAGACTCAATTTCATTCAACCATTCATCAATATCAACATCAAGAAGTTCTTCCATTTGAGCATCAGTTACATCAATGTCAGATATATCTATTGCACCTGCAGCGGGAGTATAACCGATAGGTGTTTCAACAGCATCGCTTTTTTCACTGATACGTTCAACAATCCACTTTAGGACACGGCTGTTTTCACCAAAACCGGGCCAGAGCCATCCTCCGTCTTCATCTTTGCGGAACCAATTGACATAGAAGATTTTGGGTAGTTTATCTTCATCGGTTTTTTGCCCCATTTCCAACCAGTGTGCAAAGTAGTCGCCCATGTTATATCCACAGAAGGGGAGCATAGCCATCGGGTCGCGACGAAGTTCTCCAACAGTTCCTGCTGCAGCAGCAGTGCGTTCTGAGGAAGCAATTGACCCAATAAAAGTGCCATGTTGCCAATTGAAAGCTTCAAATACAAGAGGAACAGTAGAGGCACGACGTCCTCCGAATAGTATCGCTGAAATGGGTACGCCGTTTGGATTTTCCCAATTCGGATCGATGATTGGACATTGTGATGCAGGCGTTGTATAACGTGCATTTGGGTGCGCTGCGGTTTTTTCGTCACCTGGATGCCACTTTTCACCAAGCCAACTTGTCACCGTATCTGGTTCATCATCGCTCATCTCTTCCCACCATACATCTGTATCCTCAGTAAGTGCAGCATTTGTAAAGATTGAGTTTGATTCAAGTGTGTACATGGCATTGGGGTTGGTTTCCATTGATGTACCGGGTGCAACACCGAAAAATCCTGCCTCGGGATTGATGGCGTAAAGTCTACCATCTTCACCAAATTTCATCCATGCAATGTCGTCACCGATTGTTTCTGCTTTCCATCCTGGAATTGTGGGGGTGAGCATTGCGAGGTTAGTTTTACCACAAGCACTGGGAAACGCTGCGGCGATATAAGTCTTTTCACCTTCCGGACTTGTTAGCCCTAAAATGAGCATGTGTTCTGCCATCCACCCATCGTTTTTCGCCATAATAGAGGCAATTCGGAGTGCATAGCATTTCTTACCGAGTAATGCATTTCCACCATACCCACTACCGTAAGACCAGATAGAACGTTCTTCTGGAAAGTGAACAATATATTTGTTATCAGGATCGCAGGGCCACGAAACATCTTCTTGACCTTTTTCAAGAGGCATTCCAACAGAGTGTAAACAGGGAACAAAGTCACCATCTTCTCCTAAAATATCTAATACCTCTTTACCCATTCGCGTCATAATCCGCATATTGACAACGACATAGGGGGAATCGCTTATTTCAACACCGATATGTGAAATCGGAGAACCGAGAGGACCCATGCTAAAGGGAACAACATACATTGTTCGCCCTTTCATACACCCCTTAAATAGTCCTTTTAACGTTCCCTTCATTTCATCTGGATCATGCCAATTGTTAGTGGGTCCTGCCTCAGCTGGGGTTTTGGCGCATATATAGGTTCTTCCTTCAACGCGAGCGACATCTGCAGGATTAGACCGTGCGAGGTAACTTCCGGGTCGTTTATCCGGATTCAACCGAACAAATGTTCCCTTTTGAACTAACATCTCACATAACCGGTCATTTTCTTCCTGAGAACCATCACACCAATAGATTTCATCAGGTTGGCATAGTTCTGCTGCTTCGTTCACCCAACTGAGCAGTTTATTATTGTTTGTCATCAAAATCCTCCTATTGAATTAGTAAACTATATCACAGTAGATATAAAGTTGCAATCAATTTGAAAAAGATAATATAAAGTCATTGTAAAATAGATAGAATTAAATAAATAAATAATAATGTCTATTTTCATGATAATTTATCGGTATGTATCCTTAAAATGTTACGATACCGTAAAAAATGTCTTACATCGCGTAAGATTTAGTAATTTGCTGTTAAGTCAGTTCCTGTAGGGGTTTATAGGTATTTTTTTGGCAAAATAAAAAGCCAAAACTGTAAGTTTTGTAATATTTCCTTCCATTGTAAGTTGTGTATTGATCTCTTGAGTTTACGTTTGATTAACTTGTTTCAACAATATGGATAATATATATTAACATATAATTTATTGTTTGTCAAATTTCATTTGAATTTTAACAACAAGACGTAGAAATTCCATTGACATACTCCCCCTGCTAAAGCATGGGGATTCTTAGTCCCCATCCACAGGATAGATTGTGGTATCAACAAGGGGTGCTTGCCGAAGCAAGTCTGACCCCCTCTACTCCAAAGGTTGATGCCCCAACCTTATGAATGTTTATAGCAGCGTTTATATCACGGTCATGATGGATTTTGCAGTTATGGCAATACCAATCTCGGATATTCAAATCAAAGAACTTATGTATTTGCCCACAAGCGTGGCACACTTTACTTGTCGGTGTCCATCTGTCAATCTGCACAACGTGCTTACCTCGTTTTTGTGCTTGCCACTTGATTTTCTGCATGAAGTCTCCGAATGCGTAATCGGATACCTTTCTACCCCAAAGGCGTTTCATGCCATCAAGGTTGAGGTCTTCAAAGTAGCAGACATCAA
>JAJDWI010000056.1 GCA_022825665.1 Candidatus Poribacteria bacterium | reverse complement strand
TGCCGAGAGCCTAAACGCCTGTGGATAACGTGTTAGACTACACTTTGTAGCAGTGTTAGATGAAGCAGGAAACGTCAGTTAGAGGCAAACTCTAATGTAAGAACGAAGAACCCCAAGTCTTTAGGCTTGGGAGTATGTCAGTTTATCCGTATCTAAGATATTATTGGGCGGGTATTGACTCCCGCCCACTCTTATTGTTTAGAATATGTAATCTTATGTCAAAATATCTTTGCGTTTTATTTATTTCATGTCTGATAGTTGGTTGTGGCGGATATAAGTTTGAACAGGTCGAAATGGACATGTCGACTGGTAAGTCAGAAGATGCCTACAATTACCTTAAGAAGCATTCACCCAAAAATCCGGATATTCCGCATCTATACGAATTAGGGATGACTGGACATTACGCTAACCTATTTACTGATAGTAGCAAAGCATTTGAAAATGCAGAAAGCATTGCTGAAGAAAGATTTACAAAAAGCCTTTCAAAAGAAGCCCTATCGCTCATAACTACTGATAACCTACGTCCGTATGCAGGGACTCATTATGAGAGATTATTGAGTCACTATTATAGTGCATTGAATTATATCTATGCAGGTAATTTAGACGGTGCACAAGTTGAATGTCGTCGTGCAACCAACTTAATTCAATACTTCAAAGGTGAGGACGAACAATACGATTTCTTCGGCACAGGATTTCTTTCTCATTTTTGTGGTATAGTATTTGAAGCAGCAGGGGAGTTGAATGATGCATATATCTCATACAAGCAAGCTGCAGATAACTATCAGAAAGCATCACAAAAAACAGGGATAACAATGCCTAAGGATGTGGGACATTCTTTAGTGCGCGTAGCAAATAATCTCGGTTTCAGCGATGAGTATGAACGTTACCGAAGGCAATATGGAAATCCACCAACACATTCCAATGACTCTGGTGAACTGATCCTATTCTATGAAACAGGTTTTGTTCCACGTAAGAAAGAACAGACACTAACATTTCCAATTCTAAAGGTTGATAAATTTGGTGAGGACGACAATAAAGACAATATCAAGTTTGCTCGAACGCTGAGAAACCGTGAAGGAATGGTCGTAAAAGATATTGAATTAGAATATCTCTTACACGTAGCAATGCCGACTATCAAGTCTAATCGTCCACAATTCTCTGGAATAGAAGTTACTGCAGCAGAAATAACGACTCAAGGTCAGTTAATTGCAGATGTAGAAGTAATGGCGATTGAAACACTTGAAGCAGAACGAACTGTAATACTCATCCGAACGTTAGTACGTGCCCTTGGGAAATACTTGATCTTCAGAAAAGCAAGAAAGGAAAATAAAATTGCTGGTGCACTTGTGAATCTTGCCGGAATACTCACAGAAAGCGCAGATACCCGTTCTTGGCAAACGTTACCGAATCGTATTTATATTGTGCGCACACCATTACCCGAAGGAAATCATAATCTAAAACTATCATTCTTAAATGCCAATGGACGAGTGAGCGGTAGCAAGACCCTCCAAAATGTTAAGATTGTGCCAAATCAGATTTCTATACTAAATTACCGCACTTACGATTAAAACCTTTGTCCTGAAGTTAGTCTATATGCTGGCATTGAGATGAATAAAGACATGCAAAGAATCTACCTTGATTACAATGCTACAACCCCACTCCGACCCGAAGTGAGAGAGGCAATGATGCCTTATCTTACTGAAGCATACGGTAATGGTTCCAGTATCCATGCTTATGGTAGGGAAGCGCGAAATGCAATAGATACTGCCCGTGAACAAGTCGCTGAACTGATTGGTGCAAAAAGTCCCAGTGAAATCGTGTTCACAGGTAGTGGTACCGAAGCAGATAACCATGCCATCAAAGGATTAACCGAACTCCAGAAGAGTCGCGGAGAAGGGAACCATATTGTAACTTCATCTGTTGAACATCATGCAGTGTTGCATACATGCCAATATTTGGAACAACGTGGTTTTGAGGTGACATATCTACCAGTAGACCGATACGGACGTATACAAATTGACCAACTTCGTTCCGCTATTCGTGATACAACTATTCTTATCTCCATTATGCATGTCAATAACGAAAATGGCACTATCCAACCTCTTGAAGAAATCTGTCAGGTTGCACGGGAACACGAAATCCCAGTACATACCGATGCTGTGCAATCAATTGGCAAGTTAGATGTTAATGTGCAGGAACTCGGTGTAAATCTGTTAGCACTTTCTGGACATAAAATATATGCCCCAAAGGGTATTGGTGTTCTTTACATTCGTCGTGGATCAAGATTAGCGAATCTTGTTCACGGGGGATCGCATGAACGTAATAGACGTGCAGGTTCTGAAAACGTCCCAGCTATTGTTGGTCTTGGAGTCGCATCTGAACTGTCAAGGAAGGAACAGGACAATTATACACAACACTTGGACAAATTAACTAAACGACTACGTGATGGACTTGATGCTAATATAGATCGTCTACATTATAACGGTCATCCTGAATACTGTGCTCCCGGTACTCTAAATGTATCCTTTGAATCAGTAGAAGGTGAAAGTCTTATATTGCGATTGGATATGGAGGGAATCTGTGTCTCAACCGGTTCTGCATGTACTTCAGGATCAATGGAACCATCACATGTCCTTGCTGCACTTGGGTTACCACCGAGATTGGCACAAGGAACAGTTCGGTTTTCACTCGGTAGAAACACCACTGAGGAAGAAATTGATACGGTAATTTCTAAATTACCTAATGTAATTAAGCAGATGCGTTCATTATATAGAAATTAAAAGCCTTATATTATTTGTCAATTCTACATCTTCTTGGGATTCCAGAAAGCACATATTACCGCAGTAATTGGAATTGCTAACACTAAACCGAGTGTCCCCGCCAGTAATCTAACAATCTCCGCTGAAATAACACCGATACTGAGCAATTGCACCGTTGGTTCCTTAAATAATTCCAAATTTGGCGCACCAATATTAATAAAATTAAATAAATTATTTTCTGCTGCTACAGTGATTACCAATAACAACTCTACCCCAAGGTAAGCAAACACCAAGGTATTTACCATTGTACCGAGTATATCGGTTCCGACATTGAGACCAGAAGCGATCAATCTCCAGGTTGGCATATTTGGGTTTGCACGACGAATTTCCTCCATACTTGATGCGACTTCGATCGCGCCATCAACCGCAACACCTAATACACCCATTAACATTCCGGCTAACAAGATCTGCACAAAATCAAAGGGTGGCGTTCGCGTTGCTTCAACAATATCGGCTGCAATAGCGTTTTCTAAACCTGTAAAATGTAGTTGATTTTGTGCAAATAACACGATCATTCCCGCTACGAGGATACCACCCATTGTTCCCAACACGGCAGAATATGTCTTTCGACTTGGACCTATAACAAATACCAGTGAAACAAACGCCACAGCACCCGATGTAAGTGTCACAACAAAAACTGCGTTCATCCCTTGTGAAATCAAGGGCAACATAAAGAAATATATCACTGCACCGGATATCAACATAGCGCACACGGTGCGGATTCCTTCCATCCTGCCTACCAAAATGATTAATAGGAACATCCCACCAACAAACCATATCAGAAATCTATCGCGTCCATATTCTTGTATAATTTTAACAAGGCTAACCTGTTCTGCATCACCGCCAACGCGACATAGGACAATATCACCGGGTTCGGCAGGAACACTCAGTAAGGACATGCTATGATTTACGATATTTCGCAGAACTAACTTCTTCCCTTTATACATACCACCAAGCATCTCTACTTCAAGTACATGATGCTCAGTTTCAGAATCATATACGTCAAGGCTATTTGATCCATCTGTTGAAACCCGAATGCTGTAAGTTTGTTCATATTCATGGTCAGATATCAACCATCTGCTATCTTTCCACGGTTTTATTGAAACAGTGACATTATCTTCTGATAACGAAAACTCATTCTCAGTAAAAGCATCTCGTAATGCTTGCGGAATTGATTTCTTGTCTAACTCAGAGGCGTTAGATTGGTCGATTTTAAATAGAAAGGTACCACTTGATTCAAGTAATCTGAGAACTTTACCTTTGGCATATTCTGACTTTGTTATCAGTTGACCTTGTTCATCTCTATTCTCTGATATTGTCGCAGACAAGTTTTGTGATCTATGGTAGACAAACATTGTCCCGATCAACACAAGCATCAATGCAAACGGAACAGCAAATCGTTTGGTAAAACTTCGATTCCCACTTAAGGTAGATTCACTTCCGAATATTTCTTCAAGTTCCTCTTCGGTTGGTATGTTCTCGTGTATATCTGTTCTGCTTACTGTCGTATATTTTGTTAGAAACCCAGCAACTGTGGCTGCAATAGGTACAGTAAGGACTAATCCAATTGTCCCAACTACTGCTTGAATAATTGCCACTGCGGTTGTTTCTTCATTTACCAAACGTAAAAATGGATACAGCATACCCGATTCTGGAAATTCAATACGTGGTAACAACATAGTTATCATGTGTGCACCAAGGTATGCGAATATGAGTGTGTCTGCCATTGTTCCCATAATATCCCGACCAACATTCAATCCTGCTCGTATTGATTGTCTAACGCTGATGTTTGGATTTACCTGCTTAACTTCATGAACGCTTGAGGATATTGACATACTCACATCCATCATAGCACCGACCGCACCTAAGATGATACCTGCGGATAGGATACCTGTGAAATTCCAATGATGTGAACTCGGCGTCCGCCATAACGCAATACCGAGTTCTAAAAATCCAAATTCTTGTGCTAATCCCGTTAGTGCCATCAAGTTTTGACTAAGAACAGACAGGATTCCTACAGCGGTTAATCCACCCAGTGTGCCGAGAACACCAGATATAACCTTGTAACTAAATCCTGTAATAAAAAGGAAAGTGACTAATGTTAGGAAGGCTGCTATGAGTAATGCGATTGCAATTGGGTTGAAGCCCTTGATAGTAAGTGGAACAAGTATATACAGAACTGAGAATGCAGTTACGAACAGTGTTAGTATTGCACGAACACCTTTCATTCCTGCAACAAGTAACATTAGGATGCCTAACGTGCCAGCAAGATAGAGTAAAAATGGTGTGCGAAAATAATCTCCTAATGAAACAGAATATATTTTTGGATTCGATGGATCTCGGATCTGGATTTGTAGAAATAATATGTCGTCTTTACTGAATACTCGGTCTCCATAGGCACGACCGATCCAGATGTTATCAACCTTAACTTGTTCACCCCGAAACTGACCAGAGAGGATGTGTAAGGTAAGAATCTGATCTACTTCTTCGCTGGTATCTATCTCTATAACACGACCTAAGCACACCAAAATCTGTAAGGCACCCTCTTGTGTTATTTCTGCAAAACGATAGAGTTTAAAGTGCAAAAAGGCAACACTTAATAAAATAAATATGATTCCAACGATTTTTATATTTCTTTCTCGCATATTCTACGCTCTTATATTACAGATTACTAATACTATACGGATCAAGTGTATATGCTTACAGCAAATAATATGCCAAGACAGTAATACCCTGTCACTATGTAATAGAACATAGTATCACTTCATAGTTGCACGATATAGTGCAACTATTTATTATCTATGTACGTAATTGGGCAGCCCGTTGCAATAGGATCAATTGAATTGCATTCACATATTTAAAGGTTTTTACGGATGTTCTCGGCGACGTTGCGGGGTATACCTTTTACAGAAAGGAGTTCATCTAAACTTGCCTGCCGTATTGCATCTATTGAACCGAATTGTTTCAGTAACGCCTGTTTCCTTTTTGGACCGATGTTTGGTATTTCGTCAAGTACAGATTCGCTCAATGCCTTATGTCTTAATTTGCGATGGTAAGTTATTGCAAAACGGTGTGCTTCATCTCGTAACCGCTGAATTAGGTGAAGTGTAGGGTTATCTTCTCGCAATACAATCGGTTCAGGATTTCCAGGTACGAATATTTCTTCTATTCGTTTTGCCAATGCAATCAGTGGAATCTGTGTCGGAACTGGGTCTAAATCAGCATTAACAAAGGTTTGTAATGCTGTTTGAACACTACTTAATTGTCCTTTACCACCATCAATTAACATTAAATCAGGTAACTTGCTAAATTTGATGTCTCCTGTTTCTGCACGTCTAAAACGACGGGTGAGGACTTCTTGCATCATTGCATAATCGTTTTGTCCAACAACGTCTCGAATTCGAAACTGTCGATATTCACTTGATGCTGGTTTTCCATCTTCAAGTACTACCATAGAACCCACTGCATACCTATCACCAAGATTAGAAATATCATACGCTTCTATGCGTCTGAGTGGATGGTTTATCTCGAGAAGTTCCTGCAACTCGACCAATGCTGGATCTACATCGCTGCTATAAACTACGGTTTGCTCACGTTGAATGAGAAGTACTTCAGCATTTTTCATCGCTAAATTCTGTAATCGTCTGAGTCTTCCAGCTCTTGGTACATGCAAAGAAACGTGGTTTCCGCGTTTCTCACTTAACCATTTTTCAATCAATTCTTCCGTCTCAACTTGTATGGGTAAAACAATAGTTTTTGGTACTAATACAGCATTTTGGTAATATTGTGATACAAAAGCACTTAGTGCTGTTGGTATCAGTTCTGGATGCACATCGTTAAGGTAATAGTGTTCACGTTCAAGTAGTTTTCCATCTCTGATATGTAATACCTGAACACAAGCAACATTACCCAGACGACTTTGTAAACCGTGCTGAAATGCAGTTGCTATACCGATTACATCTTCATCTACAGAGGATACATTATCCAGGCTTTGTTGCGTAGAAATAGCTTGTTGAACATCATTTAGCATATCCCTGTATTTCGCTGCTGTCTCAAAATCAAGTGATTTAGATGCTGCTTGCATTTGCTGTTTTAGTTCCTTGACAACTGCATTTGTATTACCTCCTAAAAACTGGCACACTTTGCGAACTATCTTTTCATATTCCTGTACATCTATTTTATTTGCACATGGTGCGGGACACCTTCCAATGTGATAATCAAGACAAGCACGATACTTGTTATATGATTCTTTCAATGGCAAAGCGCAAGTTCGTATCGGAAACAACTTAGTAAGCTGTTTTAGAACCTGTCTTGTTGATCTAACTCTGACAAATGGACCGAAATATCGTGTTCCGTCATTATCAGTTTTGCGCGTAATCATTATCCGAGGAAATGGTTCATTCGTAGTAACCCTCAGGAATGGATAACGTTTATCATCTTTCAGTTTAACGTTGTATCGTGGCTGATGCGACTTAATTAGATTATTTTCCAGAATAAGTGCTTCAATCTCAGTACTTGTAACGATATAATCTATCTCTGTCACATACCGCATCATTTGAGCAGTTAACGGGTTATCAGTAAGTCCTTTCTGCTGAAAATAGGAGCGAACACGATTACGAAGGTTGACAGCCTTACCGATATAAATAGACGATCCATCCGAGGCTTTCATTAGATAAACGCCTGGAGATTTAGGTAATGATTGCCAAAGTTTAGGTTGGTTTTCCTTCATTTTACGACCTTCTACGAAAATTGCACTTTTGCATAGATTGCTCGTAATGCCAATTGACACTCTATTGAAGCTATCTGAAACATATCATCCAAAGAAGAGTATTCCCTGAGAATCCATCCATCCTCCTGACGCATATACTGTTCTACATGTATACCGTGTTGCGAAATGAGAATATATTCCTGTAACGATTCAAAAGCCTGATAGGACATAAATTTCTCATTTCGATCATAATTTTCCGTTGATGGAGAAAGTACTTCTACTATTACAGTTGGATTTAGAAGTGTATCAAAGTAGCCATCCTCAAACCTTGGTTCATCACATACAACAACTACATCTGGATATGTGTATAAACCACTTTCACTAACTTTGACACGCATATCGTTTGTATAAACTTCACATGCCCGGTTTATCAACTGTATATGTAGTCCACTGGCTATATTAACTGTAATCAGATTATGTTGACGACTTGCCCCGGGCATCATAACAATATTTCCGTTACGAAATTCACTTTTGAAATCAGCTTCTCGTTCCATTACAAGATATTCTTCAGGCGTTAGCAATAGTTTTGCAGCTGCGGTTGACATATTTACTCCAGTGTCACATTTTTTCATAAACAGCGCGGTATATTTCTCTACCATCTGATTGATACTTCATTTCAAAGTTTGTAGTGATATTCTTATAGGGTTCGGGATCTGACAAAACAAGTCTCAGTGCTTTATGCTGCCCTAACCTATCCTGGATTTCATTGAAATACTCCACGTAATCTGTCATAAGATATAACTTACCATAACCCGATATAAGCGTGCGTGCAATAGCTTTCAGAAAATCCTTATTACGAAAGATTCTTCTTTTTTGTTGACGTGCTTTGGGCCAAGGGTCCGGAAAATATACATGGTAGGCTTGCACAGATGTATCGGGGACATACCTTGTTAAAAAGTAGTTGGCATCCGTCCATACGAGACGGACATTCTCGAATAAACCCGATTTTTCATCTACGGAGAAATGTCTTATGTATTTTTCAAAACGCAATCGCGTGATTTCTACGTATTTTTGTGCGCGTTCAACACCAACATAGTTTATATTGGGATACTGTTTTGACGCTTCAAGCAGGAATCTTCCTTTGCCAGGACCTACCTCAATTTCCACGGGATGTTTATCCCTAAAAAGTTGTTCCCAGTCAAGAGGTTTAGAATAATTGTGTAGAGATTCGGTGTTATTATTTACAACATCAAGTATCTGAGAGTTAAATGTCGTATTTTTATAGTATATGTCGTTGTAACGTGGTTCGGCATTCATGACTCACTGTTTGAAAATTTGTGCAGATGTGTCTTTATCAAGTTGTCCTGTGGATCATACCCTAATACCTCAACAGCACCACTTATATCAAGGTAACTCTGCTGATACCCATCTGTGTTTGCAGAACGACCGTAGGTGATTAGATACTGAACGGGTCCGTTATAGTCTACAGCCAATGTGAAGAGCTGCACACAATCGCGAGGTGTCAGCAGTGTGCTGCAGTGCCGCATGTTATTTGGTTCATAAGTACCGTTAAAGCTGCCAATACGGATACTAATGAAACGTATATTGTATGCATCAACGAGGTATCGTCCTGCGATCTCTGCCATTCCTTTCATTGCCCCATACCATCCATCAGGACGAAACTGATCACCTGTTGAGAACCGTGGTGGTGAACTCAACCGTTCATTCCACCCGGACACATGATTTGTGCTTGCATATACAATCTTTTGTATACCACCTTCTCGTGCAGCCTCAAATATGTTCATTGACGCACCAATATCGCTTACCTCACCGGGTATTTTACCTCGAGTATTTTGCCGAATATATGCCAGATGAACCAGGACATCATGTCCTTGACATAACTCCTGCATTGCAACATAGTCACGAATATCCGACTGTACTACACGTGATTTTGCCCCTTCAATCGGATTTATATCCATCAAGGTAAGTGAGTAGATATCCTGCTGTTCCCATGCTTGCCATAGGGAAGAGCCTACTGTTCCTGCTGCACCTGTAAGAAGTACTCGTTGTTGCATTGTATTCTTGATTATTCCGTAGATAACTCAGCCAAAATTCTATCACGCACTTTTTGAGGATCAGGTACAGTTTGTACATAGAACCGATCAATTGCTTGTCCACCTAAACCTGAACATTTGCACATCTCAACGTTTAACTCCAATTTTGCCAAAATTCCGCTGAAATAGTGTAGAAATCCCATCTTTTCTTCACCAGTCACAACGATTTCAGTATAATTTCTTGCAGGCTCAACAGTAACATCATCAACTCGCCAAGTCCCTGTTGGATCTATATAATGCTTTTCAAATATCTGTTCAAGTGTTATCTCTTTAGCCATTAGACTTCGTATATCAAAATCAAGGTTTCGTTTTAAGTCCTCATCAAGTGGCAATGGTTCAGCAGTATGATGTGGTGATTGATGAACAAGCCGATATATTTCCAACTCAACATTAGTATCCTGTTTTGTATAGACACGCGCGTCGCGGACATCAATATTGTTTGCAAAAAACAGACCACTTACAGTGTGCAACTTCCCAATACGTCTATGACCACACAGATGTAATTCAGTAAAACCAGGTTTATCAACAAATTGGAGAATTGCCGCCCCCGCATTTGGATCTTGATTCTCTGCAGAGGTAGTTTCAGCTTGAGAGATCATTTTCATGTGCATAGAGATTTCCTCTGGTGCTACTCCAATCCTATAGGTAACCGGCATCTGATGTAGAAATTGTTGATATTCTTCGGGTGGTGCGTGAACTCCCCACTGTGTTTCCTCCTGTCCAACGAACCGTACTCGTACAACTTCATACAACCGCTTGAGATTGTGTTTTACGAGATTGTTAAAGTTTTGCGATCCGTTCGCTTTTGAATCACAATAGGTTAACAAATAGAGTGCTGTTAGACGTTCCAGTGAATTTACTTTCTCACAGAATTCAGTGATGGTGCTTTCATCCCACTGGTGATACCGCGTTAAATTAATCATTGTGAGATGCTCTCGAATCAGAAAACATATCTCATCTGTTTGTTGTGGATTAAACCCAAATTCTGGTGCAATTCGTTTTGCTTTTTCTGCCCCAGTTTGAGGATGAGCTGGATCTGGTTTATCAATATCATGGAGAAAAATAGCCATGTAGAGCGGTGCGGTATCAGAAAGTGATCGGAAAGCCGTATTCAGCTCCTCTAACTCAGAATTAGCAGTAGGTATCATCGGTTGACCAAGGCGTGGTCCTGCGAAAGGACTGCTGGGTTCAGTCTGTCGGATTTCATCAAGATATCCTATTGCAACCAATGTGTGTTTGCCCACGGTATAGGGATCAAGACTTCTTTCGCTACGGGTCATCATTGCTTTTTCAAAACGTTCGCCACCCTCACCTAAACGAGATAATATTCCGAGTCTGTGTAGACGAGTTAAACTTTTTTCTACATTACCGGATGTATTGATAAGTTCCGCCATTCTATTTTTAAAATATTTCCAGTCGAATGCATCTACATAAGCAAAGATAAAGGTCGCAAGTGATGGATCAATCTCAAAATCGTATTGTTGAAAATAGGTGAACAGTTTAAAGAGTTCATCTGTATCAAGTTCACCGAAGTTGTTATCAATGCAATAGAGTATGTCTGTTCTCACACCAAGAACGTCGGAAACTGGTATCCCATTTGCAAGAAACTTTCTAATTAACAATTCTGCTTTAAAGTGTAGATATTTTGCTCTGGCATAATAGTCTGCCATAAATTCATATCTGCATTCGTCGGATTTATCGGAATAACCCATAGTAGTAGCGATTTTTGTCTGAAGTATATCCTCCTGTTCAGGATGATAGGAAAGTGAATCGTGAGGTGCATCGGCAAATACATGGAGTAAATTTCTCACCTTGAACATAAAGTCAAGCGAAGGTTTCAACTGATCATCATCATAACGTTCATAGAGTTCAAGAATAGGTATAAATTCGGGTAGTCCACACATCCAGAGTGCATACTGAAGTGTCCTTAGTCCTCCACGACCAGTTTTAATATCTGGTTGATTGAGATAAATCGTATCTTCAGATGCTTTGAATGCATCTGCTTTAGATTGAAGCAAATCTAATACAAGTGAGATATCGGATTTCTCGTTATATACAGCTTTTCGGAACTGTTCTGTCAGTGAAGAATCGCCAGCAATAAAGCGCATATCAATAAGAGCGGTCATATCTTGATAGTTCCATTTTGCTATATCTGACATTGGACGGTAAATGAAACTAAACTCAAAGCCTGGAATAACAGAGTGTAGACTATCAAAGAAGTCATAGAACCAACGTATCAATTCCAGTGTGCCCTCATCATACACGTCCTCAAGATCAACAGAAGACGTATACACGACATCAACATCTGAAAAGTAGCAGAGTTCATGTCTTCCATAACTCCCAACTCCGTAAAGTGCGACATCAGGAGTCCATTCCTCAGGCAAATCTGATAGTAATTCACTTGATTCAATATCAGGTATCTTAAGTAGTTCTTCAACTTGTTTCATGTATTCAGTTTGGATCTGAAAAGCAGCTACTTCGTAAACCTTTCGAATCACTGCATCCCATATTAATGTGTGAGTAGCACAAGCAGAAAATCCACTTTCACCTGACACTATACTTTCTTTTAATAGTTCGCGTTCAGCTTTTATGAAAGAGGATAACTGCTCCTGTAAAACTTGTTGGGAAATATTAGGGTTAGGAACGAATTGAGTAAGACGATTTTCTATCTGTGTAGACATTGGGTATATATCTTATATTGTTGATAATTAGATGGATTGTTGGGAAGATTTTACTTTTCCAATTATGTTTATTATACATCTACATATCATTATAAACAAGAGATTTTCCAGAGATATTCAATTGTCGATTTTCTGTCTGAATCTCGGAAGGTGTAGAGGATGTATATGTATATAGTAGTATGCACACTCCATGTGCCGTAAATAACAGCAGACGGCACACTAAATTAATGACACACGGAGTGTGCATACCATGTCCAAATCAACGCCAATTTGCGTGTCATGAATTTTGCGTAAGATTTGACAGCGAATTGCTTGTGCTTTTCTTGTAAGGACATCGGTTTTTGCTCCTTCTAAAAACGCACAAAAAACGGGTGTTTTTTGCACATTTGTGCGTTTTGATATTTGGGGTTATACCAGTCTGGAACTGGGTTTATAGGGGTTTTTGAAAATTTTGAGTTTTTCATTTTTTGTGCGTTTTTTATTTGCTCGGTTATGGTCGTTTTTTGGTGGATGTTTTTTGGGTGACGGGTGCCGGTTTTTGTTGTTTTTATGTGTTGTGTGCGTTTTTTGTGTTTCATAGTGGTAGTATTATAACAGGGGTTGGGGCGGGTGTGAAAGGGTTGTGGGAATTGGAACAATATATATCCAATAAGTTTCATGTATGTTTCGGATTTTTGGTTTTTTGAACCAGGATTTTCAGGATTATAGGATTTTCAGGATTGGAGTTTGGTATATTGTATTCCGTTTCATAGGATGATGAGATATTGGGGCGTTGGTGGTGAATTGTACAAACTGGAAAGTTTGTGCTACGAAGAGGGATGCTGTGTAATCCGAGTAATCCGCAGTTCAGGCAGAGAGTAGTCTGGGTTAGAAGCCTTTCCTACAAGACTAATACGCCACAATTGAATGTCTCTGATAACCCTGACTGACTCTTGACCTACGTTATAATTTAATGTATAATACGCTACGTAATATTGTTTATATTCCATCCACTCTGAAAGGTTATGTACTATGTGTCATATTGAGATTGAACCTATTCCAGATAAGTTTGTTGTACTTACATTTGATGATGGATGTGAAAGCATAATAGGTTGACAATTACATTTCATTTGCTATCCCACCATTTATCACCTTCCTATTTTTCATATAAAAGAAATATTTGTGCAACAACTTCCAATTACAATTATTGTCAATCTCTAAATGCAATAGATTTATAGTAACGTGAGTTTGATCTGTGATCTATTATTAACCACGCAAAAATAAACTTGTTTCTATACACAAATATCTATTAAAATATAAGGGTGAAAGAAATGTCTAAGGTAGTTAAGCTTGGTGATAGGTTAGTAGGAATAGGACAACCTGTTTATAATGATAGATGAATATTGTAAAAAAAAGAAAATAATTTGGTTTGCATCCTGTTGGGATGAACCTTCAGTTGATTTTATTGAACAATTTAATCCACCTTGTTATAAAATCCCATCAGCAGCATTAACTGATAGAGAGTTGTTGCAATATCACCGAACCACAAGGATTTGATAGGTTGGTGAAATATACTCGTACTGTTGAATCCTCTCTTGGAGACGGTGTCAAACGGCTTTATCCAAGTGAAAAGACAGCAATGGAAAGATTAAGGAGGAAAGATACATTATCGTCCTAAACAGTTTTATGGTATATGGATAATAATGTAGTGTGCGTCAAAAATGCATACATTTATCAATTTCTAATGTTAAGAGAATTTACAAATAATGTAACTCGATGGGATACTTTGTTATTTCACCATATATTTGGTTGGGGTGATAGACGTTTACTCAATCATTCGTTCCGTTTAATTTCTTGGAGTGCATGTGGCTATCTATATCCGTTAATTCTACTCTATATTTATTGGGTAACTGATAACACAGTAAGTAAAGTTTTTTTGTTATGTATCCTTGTTGCTTTTCCAATTGAGAGGTGTCTTTATCATCTGTTAAAGCAGTCGATGAAACGGGATCGTCCCTTTAATAAAATAGATGATGTCCAATTTAGGGTGCGACCTCCAGATCAATTCAGTTTTCCTTCTGGTCATACCGCATCAGCGTTTCTTGTGATGACACTTGTATCAAATTTCTTTCATATACCAATGGTACAAGTCGGTATGTTTATCTGGGCATCAATGGTAGGAGTTGCCCGTGTTTATCTTGGGGTACACTACCCGACAGACGTTTTGGCGGGTGCTATTCTCGGTATTTTTACTGCTAAGTTAGGTATGTGGTTTATAATTTAGTATATATCCTATTCCGCTGATTAGAATAATTGAAGAGTTTCAACGGCGCACTGCTGAAATCAAGAAACTTGCCCCAGATGCACTCGTTTATACATCGGGTAGTGCCGAAGAAATGATTGCTAACTCAGATGTATTAATCACAAGTTATTCATCAACGATATATGTAGGTTTAGCACTTGGTAAAGAGGTGTATTCAGTACTTGATATGGATGAACTTCGACAATTGACACCAGTTCAGAATAGGTGTGCTGCCAAACACATTGCCGATGTATGTCGTGAATTAATCGGTGATGAAAAAAGTTAGACGAACCAGTCTCCTCTCCCCAAAAACAAATTCCTGTCCATGCTTAAGTAGTTAGAAATCTGCTTGGTGCTATAATGTGTGAAGTCTGGAATTATATTACATTTGTCCGCAATGTGTTTTCTTTGCTTTCTTTATATCCAATTCGAATTGCTTTTGCTCTTATAACGGTTTCACCTTTTGGTAGACGCAAGGGTTCTGTATACAACTGCCATTGTACATCTTCACCTTGTTCGGTTGTATACGCAATTGAAGCACCTTGTGTTGAACAGTAGAATTGCAATAGAAGGGGTGCGTCCCAGGCTCCATCTTCATGAGCAGGTTCCATACCCGGATTAGATGCGTTAATCGGAATGAAAAGAGGTGATGCCGTTTGTGGTTGTGTACCGTTAGGATACCACTTTGCCACCATCTGTTCTTCAGATATATCTCCCATATCCCCAAATTCCGATTGCCATTCAGCCAGTGTATTTCGCATCCGTTGAAGCATATCTGTATGTGATGCATCTTCTGCTAAGTTGTTAAGTTCAAACTTGTCATTTTCTACATCATAAAGTTCCTCAGTGGGACGTGGTGATTTGAACATGACCATCTGATCTCCCTCCAATTTGCCTTCGACATGAAGTCGCCACATTTCCTGCATAACGGGATGTGTATTACGGTAAGGATCCCAGAGAAGATATGGCTTATTGGGATAATAATTTCGGATGTATTTATACTTTTTATCGCGGACAGCACGCACCCTGTGATACGATAAATCAAGGCGATCGCGCGTCGCAAAAATATATTCACGTTCTACTTTTTGTGTGCCGAGGAAGGGTTGTCCTTGTATATGCTGCGGTGCTTGTACACCACATAACGAAAGCACAGTTGGACCGAGGTCAATCAAACTTACCAATTGGTCGGTATCACTGCCTGGCGTAAGTTCTCTATTCCAACGAACAATTAATGGGATTCTTATACCTGCATCATAGATCCATCGCTTTCCACGTGGCAATCCTTCACCGTGGTCGCTCCAGAGAAAGACGATAGTATTCTCTGCGAGTCCATCTTCTTCCAGTTGATCTAACAATTCTCCAACACGTGCATCAGCAGTTGCGAGGTTATCGTACTGTCGAGCCAATGCTGCACGGGATTTAGGTGTATCTGGTAAATAGGGTGGTAAAATCACGTCATCTGGATTCGTGTTCAATGGAACATCTTCCTTTTCCCACATACCGCTTTCGTGTGTAACGGTTGGGTTAAAAACAGAAAAGAAGGGTTGCCCTTCAGAACGATTTCGCCAGTGTCCTTGATTGCTATTGTCATCCCACGCGGTAATAGGTGGTGTAAACTGATAGTCTGTTTTGCTATTGTTGGTGCAATAATAGCCTGCACCTCTTAGGTATTCGGTGAAAGTTTTCACATAAGGTGGAGGCACAGCAGAATAAGGCGTAGGTAGTTCAGGTGTATTTGGGTGTGTATGTGTTGTCCGATGGTGATGTGTCCCGATGGATGTCTGATACATACCGGTAATGATTGCGGAACGGCTCGGTGCACAGACACCGGCTGTTGAAAATGCATTTGGAAATCTACATCCACCTGCGGCAAGACGGTCAATATTCGGTGTCCGTGCAATTGAATCTCCATAACAACCGAATCGGGGTGTGGTGTCTTCTAATGATATCCAAAGAATGTTTGGACGGTCTGACGTGTTCATTTGTATTACCTTTCTGACAGTGGTTTATCGTGCAACCTAAAAATAAGTGCACACTCCCGGTAGATGCGGTTAGGAAACCTTATTTATGGAACTAAATAAACACAGGTTCGGTTAGGAAACCGAACCTACCGTAGTGTGAAAATAATTATGGTTTTTACTATAATGTTTTAGTTCCAACAACCTTCTGTGTATCCTTCACGATCAAATAACTTTTTGCGATGTGGTGTTGCTCGTTCTATCCATTCCGATGGGATATGTTGTGTATAACGATGGGGTGGTCCGGCTTCTTTGAAGATGTCTATAACGAAGATACGGTATAGCTGTGGTGAATCCTCAGGTTTTGCCTCCACCGCGTGGAAGATGCGGGCATCAATATAAACCATACTTCCTGGTGGTAAATCAAGCCGCTTTTCTTGTAATGGTTGTCCGGCTTCTTTGTCGTATTCACCTGCAAGCATCCGTTCTGGGGTTGCCTCATTTGTTGGTGCTATCTTGTGGCTACCCGGTATAACTTTGAGATTACGATCACCGCGCCTGAAGCCGTTAGGATAGTAAAGTATTTGGATGTAGTAGTTGTCACGTTCCGCAAGATTGATAGGGTTTTCATGCTTCCAATGATGGTGGTCTTGATGAAACCCTACTGGACCAATGCCGCGAGGTGCGATGTTTAGTGCGGAGTGGCAGAAGTGATAATCGTTACCAATGGTTGCACGAATCAGTGTGGTAATAAAAGGATCGTCGATAAGTCTGTCGCTATACTCACGTCGTTCGTTCCAAGGACGAATGAAATATGAACGATCTGGTTTGTCACCGTTTTTCAGCGATTCAATGTATTGATGGGTTGGTTCAAATTGTTGTGTTATTTCCTCAATTAAACCTTCTCTGCCATCGTCTGTGAAGATATCTGGATATGCGATGTATCCATCGTTATGGAATGAATCGATATCTTTCTTTGATGGACCTGCTAAGCGGAAGAGTGAATCAATTTTAGCTGTTTCCATAGAATTCCTCATATTCTGCTGTGTCCTTCTTGTTCAAACTTTTCTAATAAATTCGTTAACCTTTGGACTATCTCCGGACGATTTGACCATTGATTATCAGTTTCATACGGATCATCGTATATATTGTATAACTGTCCGGGTGAATCTGGTTTGGGACCTCCGTCACTGGGTGGGGGCCACCCTCCCGATCCTTCTGTTCCGATGACCAGTTTCCACTCGTTGTGTCGTATAGAAAAGACACCATTACTGGAATGATGTACGATTGCTTCGCGTAGTGGTTGTATGGTTTCTTGTCCTAAGAGTGCAGGTAAGATGTTACAGCTGTCTTGTCCAGCATCATCAGGCACATCTGTTTCAACTATCGCTGCACATGTTTCCATGAGATCTGTTAGACAGACCAGTGCATCATTTTCAGTATTCGGTTCAATTACACCGTTCCATCTTGCTATAAGTGGTTCTCGGTGTCCACCTTCCCAGATGTGTGCTTTATATCCGCGCCAATCCCCACAGGATTTATGGTCATAAAGGTTATATGGCATTGGACCTTTACCACCTTTAATTCGATCTCCGGGTAGCGCGCCGTTATCACTTGTGACGAAGATCAGCGTATCGTCAGTTTTTCCTGTGCGATCTAAAGCCTGCATTACTTCGCCAACCATCCAGTCTACTAACCAAACCAAATCACCTCGTGGTCCTGCGTCACTTTGTCCGCGTGCGAATTCTGGTACTACCTCCTCAACACAAGGTTCATGCGGTGCTGATGGTGTCATATACAAGAAAAATGGATCATCGGATTCGGCTTGTGTCTCAATGTACTCAACTGCTTTCTGTGCAATCATTGGGTCTGCGTCTTTGTGGTGCCAACTTGGTGCCGTCATACCAGGACGACCCGTAAAATCTGGTTCTCCACGGTATTCACTCGGTATTTCAACAAAAGATTCATTCTCTATAAATCCATAAGGTGGTTGGCACGTTGGACAACCAGAGGTACCGTAGAAATAATCAAAACCGATGTCAGTTGGACCACCTGTCAATGGTGCATGAAAATCTATATTTTCTTCTAACTCGCGTTTAGCATTTCCCCATGGTAGTGGTGCATCAAAATCGTAATCGTATCCCGGTTTTGTTGAAAACCCAATACCTAAATGCCACTTGCCAATACAGGCAGTGTTGTATCCTGATTCTTTTAACAGACTTGGTACTGTCAAACGGTCAGGTTCTATTAGAGCAGGTTCATATCCGTAAAGCACACCCCGTTTGAGGCGACTTCTCCAGCAATATCTACCTGTTAAGACACCATATCGTGTTGGTGTGCAAACAGCGGAGGGTGAATGTGCGTCTGTGAAGCGGATACCTTCTTGGGCAAGTTGATCCATATTGGGGGTAGGAATTTTTGAATCTGGGTTATAGCAGCCAACGTCACCATAACCCATATCGTCTGCCATAATAAAAACAATATTGGGTAGTTTTTGATTGTCCATATCATATAACAATAGGAATTAGTGTCTTTATTCTTCCTATTTTAGAGTCTCCTTTAATTCGGCAAGGTCTTTGTTAATTGCTTCATCCTCTGCGTAATTTGCAAATTCACGATTTAGTTCTACATCCTGGAATTCGACATCTACTTCTGATGCAGCTTTTGCGAGTGCTGCAGCTTCAGTAACGTTCTGCCCCATTTTCTTGAGCATCTCAAAAGCCTTATTGTCTTGCAGTTCTGACAATGTTTGTTGCAAATGTTCTTGTGCATCAACATTTCTGTGTTGTGCGATTACAACATCCCTTTCTCGCTGTGTCTGCTGTGTTTTTTGCTGGAGTGTGTCAAGAAGTGTAGTTAGGTGTTCGACTGTCCTTTTCTGTTCTTCCCACTGTTCTTTATATCGGTTTGCAATTAGTCTATATTCATTTCGTTGTGCGAGATCTTCCTTTGCCAAATCTTCACGTCCTGCCTTAAGTGAAATGATGGCACGTTCTTCACATTTTTCTGCTTGTGCTATAGCCCCGTCGTGTGCATTCTGAAATTGTTTCTCTATTCCAATTGATGCGTCAACCTTCTGCTTTGCTTCTGAGAAACGGTTTGTAATTTCAAGAATTACATCCTCTAATACTTTTTCGAGATCTGTTTCTTTATCGTCCGTTTCTTCTTCTTCGGTTACAATTTCAACTTGTGGCGTGTCTAATTTAACCACCACAGTTTTGGCAAGTTTATCACCCATTCGCTGTCTGCCTTTACCTAAAGCGAAAAGCCAGTCAATAGGTTGAAATATGGCGGAAAAACGACGAACAAACGAATCTTTATAGTTTGCTTGTTCTCCATCCTTCAAACGAACTATTTTAAGAGATAGTAATCTCTTTCCGAATCCTCCTCCATCAGCACGTCCATCCATAAGAAAATAACCGTAATTCCACAGTATAATGCTAAGGACAAAGAACGTAACTACTGCGGGGTCATCACCGAAATACATATAATCGTCAAAATCAGTGAACATTACAGATTGTAATAGTCCTATTAGCCATAACACACCTTGACAGAACACCAAGAAACCGATGTCCAGCAAGAACGCACCTAACCTTGCCCAACGAGATGCTAATTTGAATTTCTCTCCAGCAATTCTAACTATTGACATGAATGTAACTCTGAAATGTACAGATTAAAAGGGTGATAAATTTGATTGTTGGGTTTATGTAAGTAGAAATGGAACTAACAACACTATTATGTGAAATATAAAAACCAGAGTAATGGACAAGGTCAGCGTTACTGTAATTTTGCTTTTAGTTCTGCTAAGTCGTTGTCAATAGATGCTTCTTCAGCATAGTCAGCAAATTCACGGTTTAACTTGGTATCAGAAAGTTCGCTATCAACATCAGATGCTGCTTTTGCTAATGTGGCGGCTTCACTCACATTTTGTTCCATTTGATTGAGTATTTCAAAAGCCGCGCCATCTTGAACCTCTGTCAAAGTCTGTTGTAGATGTTTTTGTGCATCAACATTTCTGTGTTGTGCAATGAGAACATCTCTTTTTCTTTCTGCTTCTTCAGTCTTCATTTTTAGTGTGTCCAGTAGGTTTGTAAGATCCGCTACGATTTGTTTTTGTTCTTCCCACTGTGTTTTATAACGACTTGCGAGTTGTTTATATTCATTTCGTTGTGCTATATCTTCTCTCGCTAAATCTTCGCGTCCTGCCTTAATTGCTATAGTTGCGCGTTCTTCACACCTTTCCGCCTGTATAAGTGCCCCTTCATAAGCGTTCTGGAACTGCTTTTCGATTCCAATAGAAGCATCTACTTTTTCTCTTGCCTCCACCAACCTGTTCGTTATCTCGTCAATTGCGTTGTCTAATACCTTTACTGGGTCTTCTGTTTCGACATTAACATTTTCAATATATGGTTCATATTTCACAACAACTGTTTCCGCAAATTTATCTCCCATCCGTTGCTTTTTGTCGCCAAGTGAAAAGAGCATATCAAAGGGTTGAAATATGCAGGTTAAACGCCGAATGAATGAGTCTTTAAAGGTACACGGCTTTCCATCTTTCATACGGATAACTTGTAAAGATAAAAGACGTTTGCCAAGTCCTTGTCCGTTCTTGAATCCATCCATAAACAACATACCCGCACTCCATGTTCCCATATACAGCATGAACTGTATCCATCCGCTTCCAAATGCATTACGAAACATAGCACCAAAGATTGAAGTCACAATCACAGCTGTCCAAAATGTAATCATGCCATCCAAGAAGAGCGCGAACATCCGAGCCATTCTGGAACCTAATTTTAATTTTTTCCCAGCAATTTCAATTAAGTTCATTAGGCGATCCTTATTTTATAGAGAAAACCCGTTTTGCTGTATTTTTTAAGCGTGTTTTTATCGTATACGACAAGTTATCGGATTTTCTCAACTACTTTTATATTCTATATTGAGTCTTCAAAAGTTGAAAGGATAGTCAAATCGAGAAGTTACATCGTTGGCACCGTAACCTCAACTTCTCGTCCACCTGCCTCTGAAGAATCAATAACTCCCTGAATGATGACGTTTGTTAGTAGAACACCATAAGGGTCAATAGGTGAAGGCTTTCCTTCGCGTACTGCATCAATAAATGCACTATCCTCTTCATGAAAGACACTTACTGATTCAAATTCTGTGTATGTTTCGTCATGAATCTGTCCATCCTTATCACCATAGACGCGAACGCCTTCTTGTGGACCGCGGACTTCACCGATACCGATTCTCAGTCCTGCTTTCTTACCGAGGAAAATAGTTCCTCCGAGAGAATCCATGTTCATACACCAACAAGTTTTAAATACCATGCGCGCACCGTCTTCAAAAACAACCCATCCGACTCCAAAGTCTTCTACTTCCGTCTCTTTAAGAGCAGGATTCCAAGTATTGTGAAGGCTAAGATAGTTTGAAGTAATGCCAGAGACAGCAACCGGTTTCGGATGCCCCATAAGATAAAGTGCTGTATCCAATGCGTAAACACCAATGTCTGCGGATGCTCCTAATCCTGCAGTTGCTTTGCGTATGAAACTGCCACCGGGGTTTCCACGTCGTCTGTCTGCTACGGTTTCAACATAGTAAATATCACCAAGTGTTCCAGCGTCAACTATCTCTTTTGCTTTGATGACTTGAGGGGAGTAGCGTAGTTTAAGACCGATCATCAGTATTTTATCATTTTCTACAGATGCGCGCCACATAGCAGTTGCTGCGTCCAATGTCGCTTCCATCGGCTTTTCACAGAAAACGTGCTTACCTGCGTTGAGGGCAGCAACGGTTGGTGCTGAATGCACACCTGTAGGGGTACAGACATACACTGCTTCAATCTCATCCATTTTAAGCATTTCGTTGTAATCTGTAAATGTATTTTTTATTCCCCATTTTTCCTTTGCTCGTTCTAAATTTGCTGGAACTAAATCTGCAGCCGCAATTATTTCAGCACCATTTATCTTTTCAAGTGTACCACAATGTGCCTGTGAAATACCACCAGCACCAATTAACCCTAATTTTACTGTTCTCATAGACATCTCCTCATTACAGATATATTCTTTAGATTTTATCTTATTTTTCTGTTAGAAGTCAAGCGAAAATCTAAAAGCATAGTATTAGATTAAATTAACGCGTTGTGCTTGTTAACAATGGGTATGTTTACATTTCACATGTTCACTTCGTTTGGGTTTGAATACCGCAATTTTTCGATACCTGACGACCTTAAAGGTAAGAGGGAACTCCGATTCCCGACGACAAACGGGTCGCGATTCGGAGATCGCTCCTACAGAATATGAACATTTGTGAAAAATAACAAAACTATCACGTAACTTGCACAAGGCGTTAAATTAGAATTTGCCTGAACCACGATTTACAGGATCTACAGATACTCAAGATTGGATTCTGAACAGTCAAAGTCCCATTCAAAAGTAAACTGCTATAAAGTATATTGATGAAATAAAATCCTGATAATTTGGATCTTCTGTAAACCAGGTACAGGCAGAATACCATCACCCATTTCTTAGATTACTACAATATTCATTGATAGGTATGCTCTTTTCTGCTAAAATATAGGTTACATTGAAATAGAATCTGGAGTATATAATATATGATGGCAAACGCTATTACTTTATTTCGTCTTTTTTTAACTTTCGTTGTCCTTGGGGTCTATGGTCAACATTACTATGTAGATATTGCATGTGTCATAACAATATTCATTATATTTAACCTTGATACAGTAGATGGTATCGTTGCTCGAAAACGTGGTGAAACCTCTACTTTCGGTGCAGTTTTTGATATTGCAGCTGATAGGATAGCTGAAAACGTATTCTGGATATACTTCGCTTATATTGACTTAATCCCGGTCTGGATGCCTATCGCTGTAGTTACGCGCGGGTTTTTGATTGATGGGATTCGAAGCATGGCACTCACAGATGGCAAAACAGCGTTTGAAATGATGACTATACCTTGGACACGAGCGTTAACAAGTTCCCGTTTCTCCAGATCTTTATACGGTTTCACCAAAGTTATTGCCTTCCTTTTCCTCGCAACTATTCCTATCCTTAAGGAATCTCAACTCAGTGATACATACATAAATATCTTTTCAACGACCACCTACATCATTGCAATTATTGCTGTTGCTATGTGTCTTATTCGTGGATTTCCTGTGCTAATTGATGGATGGAAGTACGTGAAAGATAATGCATAATAGATGCATGTTTTGAAGATATAATACTGCATGATAATTCACTATCAGATTCAAAGACATTCAATTATCGTGTAGTATTCTTTTTACAGTAAGGTTTCTAACCCCAATTACTTTCTGCCTGAATCACAGATTACGCGTTCTCTGAGTCTTAGAAACACCAACCCCTTGATAAAACCCTTCCGCGTCTTCCACGTTTACGTGCCTTCAGCGATTCAGACAATAAAATACACGTATATACATGCATATACGTATATCCCACCAAAAACCTCTTCTCTTATCCTGCAAATCCTGAAATCCTGTCAATCCTGGTTCAGACAAAACTGAAAACCACATCAAACATACATGAAACTTATTGTTCCAATCTTCACAACCCCTTCACACCCCTGCCAACACCTGTTATAATACTACCACTATGAAAAACAGAAACCAACTACACCCACATTCACAACAAAAACCGGCATCCGTTACCCAAAAAACATCACCCCAAAAACCCACCAAAACCAAGCAAATAAAAACGTACCAAAATGAAAATTTCAAAAAGTTTCGTACACACCTATAAACCCAGTCCCAGACTGGTATAACCCCAAAAACCAAAACGTACACAGAAACGAAAAACACCCTTTTTTGGTACGTTTTTAGAAGGAGCAAAAAACCGATGTATTTACAAGAAAAACTACAAGTCTACGAACAACAACTCGCTGAATACCTTGTGGTCGGATTTCACTCTCTTGACAAAAATCGTATCAATGCTATAATTCCACAAAAGATAAAAAACAATACATTTACACCGTAAACTAAACCAAACTATATTTTACGTTGGTTTTGACACGAAAGGTAATCCATGAAAGTATTGATAACTGGTGCGAGTGGTAGACTTGGTGCGTATGTCATCCGAGAATTATCTGAACAACACACACTCGTTCTCATGTCCAGAAGACAACCCCCTGACGAATTCGACAATTTACCATTTATACAAGGCGATCTTAACAATTTTGAAGACTGTCAACGTGCTGTAGAGGGTGTTGATGCAATCCAACACCTCGGTGCACAACCGAATCCTGTTGACCATCCAGATATGCGTGCAAGTGCTGAAGAGAAAGGGATTCCCTTTGATGCAACATTCAAAACGAATATGCTTGGAACTTACTATCTTATGCAAGCTGCAATTGAAGCAGATGTGAAAACGGTGGTGATGTCCGGTAGTAATTGTGCATTAGGACACGGATTCCGAATAAGCAAAACTCATATCCCTATAGATTATCTACCCATTGATGAAGAGCATCCCTGTTATCCAGAAGATTCCTATAGCTTCTCAAAACGGTGCGGCGAAGACTTGTTGGCAAGTTATACCCGCGCCTACGGGATTCGAACATACATTACACGTCCTGCTGGTATTACACCTGAAGAACGTAGAAAGCAGATGGCAGAAAATGCTAAACCCACAAACGGATGGACACCTTGGTTGTGGTGTTGGGTTGGTAGTGAAGATGTCGCAAGCGCGCACCGTTTGATTATGGAAAAATCAGAAGAACTACCACCGCACGATGTCTATTTTCTCAATGCAGATGACACCTCTGCTTTAGAACCTTCACTTGAACTTGTTGAACGTTTTAAACCTGAATTCCTTCCCAAAGTCCGTTCACTTAAGGGACATCAATCTTTTCTCAATTGCGATAAACTCAAAGACGCTGTTGGGTGGCGACACAAAACCTCATGGAGAAAATAATATGGCAACGAGCGACAGAGTAAGGATCGGTGTTATTGGTGTTGGGAGTATCTCTGTACGTGGAATTCTGCCACACCTTACACAAGAGGATGTTCAAGATAGACTACAAGTAACGGCTGTCTGCGATCCTGTTCTCGGCAGAGCACAAGCTGCATCCGAGAAATTCAATGTTCCTTACGCGTATGAAACATATCAGGAACTATTGGAAGATGGATATGTTGATGCTGTGACAATTGCTTCACCGATTGGTCTGCATTATGAACAAGGAAAACTTGCAATAGAACACGGTCTTCATGCTCACTTCAACAAAACGATGACGACTACCGTAGACGAGGCAGATGATTTGATTGAATCAGCAGAACGTAAGGGAGTCAAATTAGTCGCCTCCCCTGGACAGATGTTGCGTCCAATCCATGTAGAAATCAAACGGCTAATTGATGACGGTGCTATTGGTACTTTGACATGGGCTGCAACTGGTTCCTCATTTGGTAGATACCACGAGGCTGAATCTGTCCGTCACGGTGATGACGTGCTTTCCAACATCAATCCCGCGTGGTATTTCCGTAAACCGGGTGGTGGTCCGCTTTACGATATGACCGTTTACGGCTTGCATACAATGACTGGTATCCTTGGTCCAGTCAAACGTGTGACCGCGTTCTCAGGAGTACGGGTTAAAGAACGTGAATTCCGTGGTGAGATGCTTCCTTGCGACATGGACGATAATACATTTATCCTTCTCGACTTTGGAGATGCCTTTTTCGGATTTATTTACGGGGCAGCAGCAGGACACGCTATCAAGGGTGGATTAGCGATTAATGGAACAGCAGGCGTAATTGAGGGAAGCACTATCAACGGCAATCCGATAGATGCCCCAAAAAGGGAGTTGCCGCATGTTGTTGGTCCACATCGCAGCATACAGGAAGCACACGTTTTTGAGGATATTATGCAGCTTGTTGATTGGATACGTGAGGACAAACCTTCCATCGTTACTGCGGAGCACGCACGTCATGTCATAGAGATATTTGACGCAGGTTACCGATCCGCTGAAACAGGACAGGCACAAACTTTACGTACTACATTTTGAAATTGTTAATCTAAATTATAGTGAACTTTGTAAATAAAGTGACTTACCTTAGGAACATAAACCTATGCCAAAAGCTATATGTATTGGTGAACTTCTCATCGATTTTGTATCTACAACTCCAGATGTAACCCTTGCGGATGCCCCAGGATTCGTTAAAGCACCAGGCGGTGCCCCAGCTAATGTTGCTGTTGGGTTAGCAAAACTTGGTGTAGATACGGGTTTCATTGGAAAGGTGGGATCAGATCCGTTTGGTGAATTTCTGACTGAGACGTTACAACAGAACAACGTAGATACTACATATCTTATCGCAGGTGAGTCGTCACGAACAACCTTAGCCTTTGTTGCTACACGTTCTGATGGGATGAAGGATATTACATTCTATCGACATCCTGGTGCTGACATTCAACTTTCCCCGAATGAAATAGAAGAAGATTATATCCAATCATCGGAAGTTTTCCATTACGGTTCTGTTAGCCTTAGTCATTCACCAAGTCGAGAAGCAACACTCAAAGCGATTCAGTGTGCCAAGCATGCAGGTGCGTTCATCTCTTACGATCCAAATTTACGATTGATGCTTTGGGATAGTGCTGATGATGCTAAGCACTGGATATGGGAAGTGATGCCTTATGCAGATGTCGTCAAGATTTCAGAAGAAGAATGGGAATTTGTTACTGGAGATGTGGAGTTAGCAAGTGGCATTGAACGTATACTTGGTCTTGGTGTGAAGTTGCTTGTTGTTACATTAGGAGAGCGAGGCTGTTATTATACTAATGGACGCATTGAGAGATCCGTTGATGGGTTTGCTGCCGAAGTTGTGGATACACTCGGTGCGGGGGATGCATTCGTCGCTGCTATGCTCGCTCAGTTGATGCAATTTCCTGACCTTGCTTCGCTTACAAATGATAAACTTGATAAAATAATGCGATATGCAAATGCTGCAGGTGCTCTGGCTACTCAAAAGGTTGGGGTTATTCCATCATTACCATCCCAAATTGAGATTGAACAGTTTTTGGCAGAATCATAAACATTTTCAGGAGTATAACAAACGCTAATAGAGAGTAGAAAAACATAAAACCATATAAAACGGACAACTTTCTTCTGACATACTCCCAAGTCTAAAGACTTGGGGTTCTTCGTTCGGACATTAGAGTTTACCTCTAAATGACGTTTCCTGCTTCATCTAACACTGCTACAAAGTGTAGTCTAACACGTTATCCACAGGCGTTTAGCCTCTCGGCATGCCCTGCCGCGAGATCGACACAAGTGTCTGTCTGATAGTAAAGCCATCAGAAGTCTATGCATAGAATTTAACACAAAGAGATTGGAATGTCAAGACTCTTTTTCAAAAATGTAGACAGGAGCCGTGTCTACATCCCCGACCTAAAGGAACGGGGTTTTGACACGGAACGTTTGATAAACACAATCTAATTGACTTTTTTTCTACTATTTGTGATACTTGGTTTTGGTTAGGTTATATGTTTAGAGTCCGCTGCAGAGACATTTCTAATCTGCAGCGTTACAATTCAATGTAATATTATATAAACCATCTATAAGGTTCTCAAACTTTGGTGTGTTGTAATAAAAAATTCAATTTGTGTGGAATCGCAATAAAAAGGGGATAGTATGATGAAACGATTACGGCTATTAAGTATTACGTTATTTACCTTATTCGTTATTTTCGGAGTTGTGCCAGTGGTAGTTCATGCGGCTACTTTAAACATTACAGTTACAGATGCCGATACTGGTAAAAAACTGAGCAACGTATCAATCAACGTCAAACCTACAACCGGTGAAACTGCTAAAGGTATTAGCGATACTAACGGCATACTTTCATTTGGTGATTTAGCTGCGGGTATATATACGATTACCGCTTCTTCTCAAGGATATGCTGATAATGTCCTGACAAATATCAACCTTACAGCAGATGAAGAAAAATCGGTAGAAATTGCACTTGAATCAGACATAATTGAACTTGATCGCATTTCCGTTACAGCGTCACGTCGAAAAGAGAAAGTTCTTGAAGCACCCGCATCTGTTGCGTTACTTGATTCCTCTGAGATTAAAGACCGTGTCTCATTAAGTGTTACCGAACACTTAAAGTCACTACGTGCAGTGGATGTTGTGACATCTGGAATAGGCACTTCGTATGTTGTCGTTCGCGGATTCAACAATGTTTTTTCAGGCAATTTATTATCACTTGTTGATAATCGTATTGCGAGCGTTCCGTCTCTACGTGTCAACGCATATACACTGATCCCAACCATAAGTGAAGACATTGAACAGATTGAAGTTGTCTCTGGTCCTGGTGCTGCCTTATATGGTCCCAATAGTGCTAATGGTGTGGTTCACATCCTCACCCGATCACCTTTCACTTCACAAGGAACAACCGTAAGTGTTGGTGGAGGAGAACGTAGTATCCTCACTGGTTCAATACGTCATGCCGGTGTCGTCAATGATACATTCGGGTATAAACTGACAGCGAACTATACGCGTGGAGATGATTGGGAAGAAGGACGGGCAAAAGAAGATGTAGAGGGTGAACTGGAACCTTTATTTGATTCTACACTTGCTCGGGGTGAATTCCGTGTGGATTATAGTCCGAATGATGATACAACAGCAATCATTGCAGTCGGTGCTACGCAAGCCTCTGGAATAGAGTTAACTGGAATCGGAGCAGGTCAAACTAAGGATTGGACTTATTACTACGGGCAAACTCGATTCATTTATAAAGACCTTTTTGCACAAGCTTTTGTGAATATGAGTGATGCAGGTGATACTTATGTTCTGCGTAGCGGAGAGGATATAACTGACAATTCCAATCTGTATGTCGGACAGGTTCAACACAGTATCGGTATTGGAGATGTTCAACGGTTTACTTATGGGTTAGATGTCCTACTTACCCGTCCAGATACTGATGGCACGATTAATGGTATCAATGAAGATACTGATGACATTGACGAAATAGGTGTTTATCTACAGTCTGAAACCAATATCTTACCACAACTTAAGCTCCTTGCTGCGGGTAGAGCAGATAGCCACAATCATCTCAATGACATTGTTCTCTCACCAAGGGTCGCGCTTGCGTTACAACCAAATGATGATCACAATGTAAGACTAACCTATAACCGTGCATTTAACACCCCAGGAACATCTAATCTGTTCTTGGATATTCTATCATCGGAAAATCCATTTAGCGTGGGTATTGACATACGGGCACAAGGAGTACCATCAGAAACAGGATTTACATTTAAAAGAAGTGCTGATGGTAGACCTGAGTTTCGATCCCCCTTCTCACCCTTAGGTGCAAATTTCATCCCTCTCGATAGTCCTGAATTTACCAATGTGATGTGGAACGTTGCCAGAACTGCCGTCATGGATGCAGCCAAGCCTCTACTTGAAGGAGGTTTAGCAGCACAAGGATTCCCAACGGAAACTATTGAAGCACTTTCTGCAGGTTTTGAAAATGTTATCCCACAACAGGTAACGGGTGTGAAGAATGTGCTACGATCCCTTGATCCACAGACAGCAAGTTTTGTGGATGTAGATGATGTGCATGATGTTGATCCTCTTAAACCAACTATTACTCAAACTTATGAAGTAGGATATAAAGGAATTCTCCTGGATAGGTTATCATTTTCCGCGGATGTCTACCACTCAAGAATAAGCAATTTTATTGCTCCTCTGTTTGTTGAAACACCTAATGTGTTCTTGGATGCAGAAACCTTAAGCGCGTCTCTTGGACAACAGATCGGGGCAGCGTTAGCTGATCCGCAGAATATCATACTCGCTCAAGCCTTGCTTGCGTTCGATTCCCCAGATTTTGGTGGGAATGGAGATGGTTCACCTATTGAAGAATTGGTTACAATGTTTGTGGCTGGAACGGAAAATAATGGTGCTGCCTTCATCCCGTATGGCACAGTGACTCCTGAACAGGCAGCAGATCCAAATGCGGTCTTACTTACGTATCGCAATTACGGTGATATTTCACTCAACGGATTGGATCTGAATTTTACAGTTTTCCTGAATCCAAGTTGGAGTGTTAGTGCCAATTATTCGTTTGTGAGTGAAGACCTGTTTAAAGATGTAGACGGCATCGGCGATATTGCACTCAATGCACCAAAAAATAAATATGGTGCTATCGTTCAATACATAAACACGAATCTTGGATTGGGAGTAGGGCTCCGTGCTCGTTATGTCCAGGGATTCCCGGTGCAGTCAGGAGTCTATATCGGTGAGGTGGAGTCGTATTATACGCTTGATCTAAACGCGGGTTATGATATTCCGCTCGGACCGAAACCACGTTTTTCTTTGACAGTCCAAAACCTACTGGATCGTAAACATCAGCAATTTGTTGGAACACCGGAAATAGGTAGATTAGCAATTGCGCGTTTGACACAAACTTTTTGATTGACATATAAAAAATGCGCGATGAAAACGGTAAGAAAACACCGTTTTCATCGCGCATAATAATTGTGAAATTAGCAAGTCTATTATTTCTTAGATTTTATACTACCCCAAGTTGTAGTGAGTTTATCTGCTGGCTCCACAGCAAGAAGAGCACCATTCATGACATCCATTATTTCATCTTGCGTTAATGCACGAGCAAAAATGTAATACTCATCCAATAATCCTGCATACCAACGACCATTTTTGTGGTGACCAATACCAGCGGTAACACCCCAGTTGTCTGAGCATTTACCTGAACCAGTGCCTGAGTGCGTTTCCTCTCCATTGACATATAGTTTAATATCACCACTGTCGCTGTCGTAAGTGCCTGCAAAATGAACCCATTTATTTGCTTCTATGACTGGACCTGGGTTGATATTGAAGACAGTCGTATTCGTCCCATCACGATGGAACCATCTGACACCACCTGTCCGTATTTCAACATGGAAAAGACCGTTACCATGGTCTGTGCCTATTGCATCAAGCAGTGTTTGTGGGTCAGTAGATCCAGTATGGTTAATCCATGCTGAAAGTGTGAATCCATCAACAGGTCCGTTTGTGAATTCCGGTCCATTCATATCTACCCAAACGTTTGTTTCTAATCTAACCGCTTTGCCAAACACACCATCTTCTCGTATGGGATCACCTACGATTTTTCCATCGTTGCCGCTGGATGAACCATCTTTGACTGTTTCCCCTTCTCCATCAAAACCATAGTAAACAGAGAGTGTTGGATCAGACAGATCCGCATGCGCGGAAATTAGACTTACACCCATGACTAACAAGGCAGCGGAAAATATGTAAATCAATTTTGCATCAAACTTCACTTTTTTCTCCTATGTATTACTAAATGTTTAGTAGAACTAAATTGGTTGCTATTATACTTTTTGTCTAATCTAACCATTCAGTTCTATTTAGTATTTTAAAGTCCATAACAGCTGCGCATATATTGCTATTATGACTTATTTAATATTTGAAGTGGATAATATCAATTTTGTATAAAAATGTCAAAGATTAAATGAATATTATTATTGTGAAAGGCACTAAATTGCGTATAATTAACATTACAAGATATACTTTCCTCATACCTTAACCTAAATGGTAACATAGGAGAACTGTTATGAAAAGATTAATGTATCTAATGATATTCTCTGTAGTAAGCATTATGTTAACTGTAACTTCACACGCGAAAACTATTGTTACTGATGGACTGGTGAGTTATTGGACATTTGATGAACATAATATCAATGATGGAACAGTCAAGGATGTTTGGGGTGAAAATGACGCAACAATTGTGGGAAATCCCGAAATAGTTCACGGAATTGATGGGGATGCAATAAGACTTGATGGTTTCGGTGATTACGTTAACCTAACAAACCTTGGAGATTTTGGGAAATATCTTCCAGCATCAACATTTGAAGCTTGGGTAAAAACAAGTTTTAAAGGTGGTTGGATGACGTTGTTCAAAGTCATTGACCCAGTAAACGAATTATGTAATACAATTTGGGGAATGGATCTCAATAGAACGCTTGTACCAGAAAAAAGAGGAGAACAGATACTTGGGTTTGATCAAATTGATTCATACCCTTATGAAGAAGGTAATCTGCTTATATATTTTGCTCATAAACTTGGGAAAAACGGTTGTAATTTTACAGCAGGTGGATGGAAATTTCAAATATCAGATAATGAATGGCACCATCTTGTGTATATAAAGGGTGCGGAATATATTGATGAATTCGGTGAGATGTGGTACGAAACCGCTCTCGTTTTAGATGGAATTTGGGAATGGAAAACCAGAACACAAGACCTGAAATTGGAAGAATTTATGCCCTTCTCAGAACCTGTATATCTTGGTGCTGGTAATAAAGATGGCGAATCAGAAGGTTTTTTCAGAGGATTGATAGATGAGGTACGGATATATAATCGTCCTCTTACACATGAAGAAGTGCTGAGTAATTATGAAACAGGCAGCGCACTCAGTGTTGAACCCACTCAGAAATTACCAACGGTCTGGGGTGCACTGAAGGCGAGACGTTAGAACGGAAATTTCCCCATTTCGGTAGGTACGTAATCCACGTGCCTACCACCTCCCACCAAGTCTTAGATTATCCGAAAGTAAAATATGATTGCGTATTTCCACCAATGATGTTATGATGAACGTATAAATCATATCTCTATGCGTGGAATTCTTTCCCGTTTCAAAAGGGTAATTACCATGAAAAAACTACGCTATTACGTTGTGCTCACGGTTGCGATTGCTGTTATCTCTCCTAATGGAATTGCAGCGAATGTCGTGACTGACGGTCTGGTGAGTTATTGGACATTTGACAGATCAGATATTTCAAATGACACAGTTAAAGATGTTTGGGGTAAAAACAACGGGACAATAGTTGGGGATCCAAAGATTGTCAATGGAGAAGTAGGCGAAGCATTAGAATTTGATGGTTCAGACGACTATGTAAATCTAACAAACCTTGGTGATTTTGGTAGTGAAGTTGGTTCATCAACATTTGAAGCATGGGTCAAAACAGAATTTAAACAGGATTGGACTACACTATTCAAAGTACTTGATCAAGGTTGTAGTATGGCTTGGGCAATTGATGTTAATCGAAGTGCAAAAGCAGGTTTTCCACTTGCTCAAGATATAGTTCATTTCTATGTCCGACAACAGGCTGTGGCAGGGTGTATAGATATTGCTGTTGAAATCGAATTTGCACTATCTGATGGTGAATGGCATCATATTGCATTCGTAATTGAGGATGCGAGTGATACTAAAATTAGTATATATATGGACGGTAAACCACAGGAAGTTATCGTTGGGAAAGGAAGCAAATTAGACAACTTTGTTCCATTTGTGGAACCAGTCTATATCGGTGCAGCGAATAATCGTGGCAATGTGGAGCGGCACTTTTCTGGTGTGATAGATGAAGTGCGTATTTACAATCGTCCTCTTACAGCAGATGAAGTGACAAAAAACTATAATTCCAAAGTCGGACTTAGTGTTGAACCTGATGATAAGTTATCAATAATTTGGGGTAAACTGAAATCAACAATTTAACTTGTTCATAACGTTATATTGGAAGAATTAGCAATTTACTATAGTTTGATTACTAAGACACGCAACTTAAACATTAAGATTTCATATACGTCTTAATTTCATAAAATCACATATAAATGGAATGGAGGAATAATACATTGCATAAATGCATACCGATATATTATCGGATAATTATCTTTTTTCTCTTAATTGCCATGCCGATATTTGTTTATGCCAACGACTGGTCAAGTTGGCGAGGACCTAATCAGGATGGCACATCTTCAGAAACTGATTTAGTTTCTGATTGGTCTTTAGAGGGGAAAAACCTGATCTGGCAAGCAGATTTTATCGGACGTTCCACACCTATTGTTATGAACGATAGGGTTTACGTCATTGGACGAATTGGCAAGGATATAACCGAACAGGAACGGATTGCTTGTTTTGATGCAAATACAGGGGACATGTTGTGGGATGACAAATTCAACGTTTTCCATACTACAATTACTTTCAACCGTGTGGGTTGGACAAGTCCAGTTGGAGACACAGAAACAGGGAATATCTACATACATGGGGTTCAAGGTATTTTCAACTGTTACGATATGGACGGAAACATCGTCTGGTCTCGTTCACTGACTGAGGAATATGGCAGGATTTCTGGTTATGGGGGTCGTGTTCACACGCCAATTATTGCTGGCAACCTTGTTGTTGTCAGTTACCTGAATGTTAGTTGGGGATCTCAGGCTATCCCTCGTCACAGATATTTTGCATTTAATAAATATAACGGGGACTTGGTTTGGGTCTCAACTCCTGGCGGTAGACCGTTGGATACAACTTACTCTACACCTGTTGTGGCAGAAATAAATGGACAACGCTTAATCATCGGTGGAAATGCTGACGGAAGTATTTATGCTATGAAACAGACGACAGGGGAAATGGTCTGGGGATTTAAACTAAGTAAACGCGGTATCAATACCTCTGTTATAGTTTCTGGTAATAAGGTTTACGCTACGCACAGCGAAGAGAATTTAGATACAACAGCAATGGGACGCGTTGTCTGTATTGATGCGACTGGCACAGGAGATATAACAGAAACTCACGAAGTATGGCGATATGATGGCGTTGGGGTTGGTTATGCATCTCCTACACTCATGAATGGTAGACTCTATGTCGTTGATAACTCTGCAAATATCCACTGTGTTGATGCCGAAACCGGAAAGGCAATATGGGAACATAGTATTGGAACCGTTGGAAAAGGTTCACCGGTTTGGGCAGATGGGAAATTATATGCGACAGAAGTCAATGGGAAATTCCATATACTTCAACCCAGTGCAGATAAGTGTGAATCGCTCAGTGTTCAGGAAATAAATCGAGTAGATGATGACCATTATGTTGAGATTTTCGGTTCACCTGCAATTGCTAATGGACGTATCTATTTCACCACAGAAGAACGTCTCTATTGTATAGGGAGGAAATAATGAAGAAGAAAAGTTTCACTTCAAGACAAAAAGATACATCCATTTTACGTTGTCTGATATTTGCATGTATGGTTTTCCCCCTAATTGTTATGGGTTGTGCTACCAAAGAGATTACAACTCCACCAATGAGTAATGAGCCAGCAGTTGAACTCCTACTTACACCTGCAGAAACGATAACAACAGGTGAACCTGTTGAACTGACCATCATCGGCTATGATGCTAACGGGAAGCAGACAAATGCAATCGGAACAATAGAATGGACGCACACAGGATTAAGCGGATCGTTGGAGAACAGTACATTCACTCCTAATAAAAGTGCTGGAGCACATGCAGGAACGGTCACCGCAAAATCGGGTGAGATGGATGCTACATCCCGCATACGTGTGATTCCTTCACTTCCGTGGTCAGAGGACTTTGAATCAGTTAAACTTGAAAAAATACCCACGCACTGGATCGGTGCGACCAATAAATTCTTCGTTAGAGAAATAGATGGTAGGAAGGTATTAGTCAAGACACCTGCGCAACGTGGTTTGGATCGATCCAATGTTTACATAGGTCCTTCAACGATGAAAGACTATCAGATACAGATTGATTTATTGGGTAAGAAAGACAAACGCCGAGTGCCAGATATGGGTCTGATTGCTAATCGTTATACATTGGACATGCAAGGTCGACATCAACGCTTGCAAATTAGGTCATGGGCATCTGACTTACGGATGGCTAAAACGATTGATTTCAAGTGGGAAACAGATGTCTGGTATACCATGAAAATGAAGGTGGAAGTTCTTGAGGATAAAGCAGTGATTAGCGGAAAAGTGTGGCGGACAGATGAATCCGAACCTGATGACTGGACAATAACTGCCGAAGATCCTCTTCCAAATCGTGAAGGGAGTCCAGGTATTTATGGGTATTCCCCAGCTAATATATATTACGACAATTTAAAGGTATGGTGATTTATGATTGTAGAAAATAGAAGTGGTGCCAATGGCATCGCTACGCATGACGACATATATTGTAAACATAATCGCTTATATGATAACAAGGTTAACATAAAAGTGTCTTCCAATACATGTCAAATCAAATCTGAGAAAGATAAAATATATGGATTGCGATCCTATACGCCAATCCTTTTTGTGTTGATGTTGGGAATGTTCTTTGTCTCCTCTATATCCAACGCAGATTCGCACAAAGAAATAGCATTGTGGGGCGGTTCCTTAGGAAGAAACATGGTTTCTGATGAGGTAAACATAGCATCAAGTTGGAATTTAGCAACAGGTGAAAATATCAAATGGACAGCGGAACTCGGTTCACAAAGTTATGCAGGTCCACTTGTTATCGGTGGGAAGGTGTTTGTTGGAACAAACAACGAGGCACTACGAAATCCAAAATTGACAGGCGACCGTGGGAATATTCAGGCATTTCGTGAATCTGATGGTGAATTTCTCTGGCAAATAACACACACAAAACTCGCTGCTGGACGTGTAAACGATTGGCCCCTACAAGGAATCTGTTCTACACCATATATAGAAGGTGACCGACTTTATTACATCTCTAACCGTTGTGAGGTAGTCTGTATAGATACTGAAGGGTTTATGGATGGGGAAAATGATGGTCCATACAAAGATGAATCTGAAACAAGTAATATTGACGGAGACATCATCTGGATATATGACATGATGGATGAGTTAGATGTCTTTCCACATAACCTTGCAACATGTTCTCCACTTGCCGTTGGTGATCTGTTATTCTTGGAAACAAGTAATGGTGTTGATGAAGGACATATCCACATCCCATCTCCATTTGCTCCAAGTTTTATCGCGCTTAACAAAAATACGGGTGAACTTGTTTGGGAGGATGCATCCCCTGGAGAGAATATACTTCACGGTCAGTGGTCAAATCCTGCTTACGGCGTAATCAAAGGCGTTCCACAGGTTATCATTCCTGGTGGTGATGGTTGGGTCTATTCATTTGAACCGGAAACCGGAAAGATTATTTGGAAATTTGACTGTAATCCAAAAGACTCTGAATGGGTATTAGGGGGTCGAGGCACACGAAACAACATTATTTCAACACCAGTCGTTTATGATGGAAAAGTGTATATTGCTGTGGGACAAGACCCAGAACACGGTGAAGGAGTCGGACACCTATACTGTATTGACGCATCACAAACAGGTGATACTACAGATACTGCTGCAATATGGCATTTTGGTGACGAACAGTTCAACCGTACTATGTCAACTGCCGCTATTCATGAAGGTCTCCTCTATATCTCTGATTTAAGTGGTTTCGTATATTGTTTAGATGCCAATACCGGCGATCACTATTGGACTTATGATACTTTCGCAGCGATTTGGGGTTCACCTTATGTTGTTGACGGTAAGGTATATATAGGGGATGAAGATGGAGATGTTGTTATTCTGAAAACAGGTAAAACCAGGGAAGTGTTATTTGAAACTAACATGGGAAGTGCTGTTTACACAACCCCTGTCGCAGAAAATGGTGTGCTTTACATCGTAACGCGAAATCAGTTAATTGCAATAGAAGAGTAGAAATGAACCTTACCCAAAAAATAGAAAATGCACGAACAGCACTTGATGTGCATGTGCGTGAAATAGTCAACTGGCACTTCAGTCCAGAAACGGGTTGTCCTTTCTGGTTAGAATACGCAGAAGGTTTGGATTTCGACCCAAGAAAAGAGATTGGAGGTTATGCTGATCTGAAATGTCTTGGACATTTCCAGGATGAGTGGCTACGTGGTGGCCCCGTTCGCAGATGGGTACCAAAGGCTTATGCCGACAAACCGATTTATGTGTTTGAAACAGGGGGTTCCACAGGTGTGCCAAAGTCTCGAATTAGCATACGCGATTTCCAGATAGACTATGAGTTGTTTAGTACAACGCTCTCCGATGAAGGTTTTCCACCCGGCAGTGACTGGTTGATGTTGGGTCCAACGGGTCCACGACGATTACGTCTTGCTGTTGAACACCTTGCGCAACATCGTGGTGGAATCTGTTTCCTTGTTGATCTCGACCCGCGTTGGGTAAACCAACTTGTTCGTTACGGAAAAAATGAGGAAATGGATGCATACAAGAACCACGTAATTTCGCAGGCATTGAATGTGTTAAAAGCACATGATAACGTCCAATGTCTGTTCACTACACCGAAGCTGCTTGAAGCATTATGCGAAAAAATATCCTTAAAAAAAGCGGGTATAAAAGGTATTTTTTGTGGTGGTACAGAGATGGATGCACAATTTCATCGCTTTGCACGCGAAGAACTTGTCCCAGGAATTGATTTTGTGCCAACTTACGGTAACACTTTGATGGGGTTAGCAACTTGTAAACCTTATGATCCTGTAGATAACTATGCAATTATCTATTATCCACCACAACCGCGTGCTGTAATAGAACTGGTAAATCCAGATAATCCAGACGAACAAGTTGACTACGGAGAAACTGGACGTGTTATGCTTACAACATTAACAAAAGAATTCTTCGTCCCATGTTTTCTTGAACGAGATGAGGCTGAACGCGCTGAACCGATTCCTGAATATCCTTGGGATGGTGTTGAAAACCTTCGACTGCTTACTGAACTTCAGGAGTCTGTTGTGGTAGGTGTTTACTAATCACTTCAAGTTGACAGTAATAAGGTTAAGGGTATAAATTATGACCTTATAAAGTATCTTATAGGAAAAAAATATGGAAGAAATCAAGATTATTGAAATAGAGGATACAGTTTATGAAGAATCCTATTCTGCACATATACAGAAAAATGGAGCCTCGTGGTTGGGATGGATACCGGAAGTTCCTGATGTAAATTGTGAAGAACAAACACAAGAGGAATTGCTAATTATACTCGCAAAAGAGCTCCATCAAGCCTTAGTTACTGAAGATGAAGCGTGGGAAAAACAGATAGAGGAGGACATCAAGGCTGGAAAACTTGATCATCTTCGCAAGGAAGCACTTGAGGATTTAAGAGCAGGTAAGTGTATTAATCTATAGAACTAACCGTAAATTTTGGGACTTTTATCAGCAATTACCACGGGATATTCAAATACGCGCAAATGAGAAATTTCAACTGCTGAAGAAGAATCCAAAACATCCTTCACTTCGTTTGAAGAAAATTGGACATGATTGGGTTGTACGGATTTCTAAGGACTATCGTGCTTTGGCGACCGAAGAAGAAGGCAATTTAGTCTGGTATTGGATAGGTAGACATGACGAATATATAAGACGTATCCGTGAAATTGAAGAAAATTATTATATTCATCATCCGTTAAAGTAAAGAAAACAAATGGTATAGAATCCTTGAATGCAATTAAGTAAATCATATTTAGCGCAAGTCATTACGAAAATAAAGGAATGTGAATATGCCTACAGTCATTGAGAAAGTTTTTCGTTCACCTTATTCTGTACCAAACGGTTTACAGGTTACAAATGAGGGTCTGTGGATTGTCGACCAAATCACAGACAGAGTTGCATTAGTCGAAATCACTTGTGATCCAGAATATCATGTGCCAAAACATATCCGTGATATACCCAGTGACTCTTCCAATACAAGTGGCATGACGTTCGGTGAGGGTGCGCTCTGGTTAGCAGCAAACGGATCAGGAGATCGTTGGCGTGCAGTGCGAGATACAGATGCAAAATCTGGTGAAATTTTCAAGGTTGACCCTACAACTGGTGAAACACTCGGACGTTTTCCTGTGCCAGAAGGTGGTGGCACACATGGGGTTGAATACGATAACTTTGATGAAGGACATCTCTGGGTACAAACGTTAAAAAATCAGGAAATACACAAAGTCAGAGCATCCGATTGGACGATTCAACATACATTACCGTTACCGTACGGTAGAGCACATGGTACCGTCAGAGTAGAGGATGGACTCTGGGTAACCCATACATCAGATAGACTTATCGTCAAACTTGATCTCAATGATGGTGCAATCCTTGATCAGATAGAAGTTTCAGAGGATTATCCTGAACCACATGGTTTATCCATTTACGGTGATGATTTTCTTTATTGTGATGCATCCTCTGGGTGGATCGCAAAAATAACAAGGTAGTCGAATTAAGTGATACACATTCCAATTTTACGCGCAGGTCGAACCTATAGAAGTTTAAAGACTATTAACGTCTCACATATCAAAACGGGTGAACCGTTAGTTGAAGTCAGTCAAGCCAACAGAGGTTTAATTGCCAAGGACCTACTTGACTTACCTCTCCATAGGCAAACCTTGTCCCAGTATACTGTATCGGAATTGATTGCAATGTGCAAGGAGGCTGCAAGGTTATTCACATCTACAGACCTTCCACTTGATGAAGGCACTCAGACCCCTGAAGATTATATACAACAAGTGTCTGGAACAACTGGATTACCTGAAGCACTATGCAAACAGAACATGGGTAAGATACAAGGGGTTTTGGAGAATATAGAACAGGTTTTAGATGGTTTGACAAGGGGTCTTGATTTACAGATACTTGACTCTGGATGGGGAATCCAAAACGACCGCGTGTTAAGTTATGTATGCGAAACAGATGCTTTAGGTGCCGTGTTGCCAAGTAATTCCCCAGGTGTCCATTCTCTTTGGATACCTGCTCTCCCATTAAAAGTACCACTCGTGTTAAAACCTGGACGTGAGGAACCTTGGACACCCTATCGTATCGCACAGGCATTTATTACTGCTGGTGTGCCACCCGAAGCATTCAGTTTCTATCCAACAGATTATCCGGGAGCAAACGAAATCCTATTCCGATGTGGGAGATCCATGCTTTTTGGTGGTGGCTCAACTGTAGCACCTTGGGTAAATGACCCACGTGTGGAAATCCACGGACCGGGGCGTAGTAAGATTATTATCCATAACGAACAGAACGGGAACTTGGAAGAACATCTTGATCTTATCGTGGAATCGGTGAGTAAAAACGGGGGGCGATCCTGCATCAATGCCTCTGGTGTGTGGGTGACGAAAAACGGCAACGATATTGCTCAGGAATTAGCCGAACGTTTAGCGCGTATTGAACCGAGACCGCTTGACCATCCAGAAGCAGGAATCGCAGCGTGGGCAAATCCAAAGTCTGCACACGGTATTTCATCACTAATTGATCGACATCTCAAACAACCCGGTGCGATAGAATTGACAACTGGAGATAGAGTAGTGGAATTAGACGGTTGCACTTTTCTTAGACCGACGGTTATATGGTGTGAGGACGCAGAACATCCATTAGCAAATACCGAATTCCCGTTCCCTTTCGTAAGTGTTGTTGAAGTTCCATCATCGCATTTAGTAGAATCAATTGGAGCCACGTTAGTTGCTACTGTGATTACTGAAGATGTCCAACTCATAGAAGATCTTTTAAATACGCCACTCATTGATAGACTGAATATCGGTGCAATTCCCACGAATCAGATATCGTGGGATAGTCCACATGAAGGCAACCTATTTGAGCACCTATATAGACAACGCGCATTTCAACAAGGATGATATTCGTTTATTCTGTCAAACTATTTACAGATTCTAAACTAACAACAGTTTGATGTCCAGATTGCATTGATAATTTCAGTTTTCACGATACAAATGCATCATACATTTTTTGCATGTATGATGCATTTTTTGTATTAAACCCTTCAATCCTTGTGCTTTCCACATTTGCTTCAAATTGAAATCATATCCTTTTTCTTAATCAGATAAAAATTGGAAAGACTGTATATATTTACCCACCTTAAACAAACCTTGTCTGGTTCTGTGTTTTTGAAACAAACCAAATCAAATTGCCACGGATTTAAATTTAAATAGGTATATCGAATAGGTATTGACATGGAATTTGCTTTTAGACCCAAGGTGATTTGACTTAGCCATTTATAGTAAACTTTAGAATTAATGGGACGTTAGAAATGTAGGAGAGAACTCTGATTCCCGACTATCCGTATGTTTTGTCGCGATTCGGAGATCGCTTCTACAGAACATAAGTCTTTTTATTTACAAAGTTCACTATATACTCCTTACGCTAAAAGAAAAAGTATAAGTCAAACTTATGGAGTATGAAATAACACAAGATAATAGGGCATGCAAAATATAAATATCACCCTATACTATATCCTTGGAGAATAAAATGAAACACTTTTTTACATTCACAAGTATCGCTTTGATGGTTTTGCTCTACATTGGTTGTTCTTCTGATGTGGAACAGGATCAATTAAACAATCCAACCCAAATTGACACAACAGGCTTGTTTATCGGTGCACCACTCAAAGATGGTGTCCCTCTGGAAAATATGTATGAAGATGAAGTTCGGAATCTGATGGATAAAACACGCGTCCAGATAGTTACTGTACTTGAAGGGACAAGTAGAGTAACACTTGAGGCTCGTTACCGAGGTGTGCGTGATTTTGGTCTCGGTTTTCCTGTCTACGAGTGTGAACTGCAGGATAACGCAGCTGAAGCAATAGGCGGTATTGCGCAAGGGATGTCTGGTAGTCCTGTAGGTCCACCCGGTCGTGTGATGGGTGCACTTGCGTATGGTAATACTTTTTCGAAATCGCCTACACGCTTTTGGGTAACATCAATAGATGCTATGGAGTCATCCGTAGCGCGTGTAACTTTTGGAGATTTACTCGATGCTGAACGTGTACCAGCTGCACCATCAAGCGGAATCCATACGGATTTTTCACCAGTAAAAACTCCTTTGATGATTACAGGTATACAATCTCATAGACTTGAACAACTTACATCCTACCTAAAGGGAGAACGTTTTCAATATCTTGAATTGTTTTCGTCTGTTGCTGGATCACCCGCTGCCCCTCCTGCTGACACATCAAGACTCGAAGCTGGAGATATGATTGGTGTAGCAGTAGCGACAGGAGATGTTGTGAATGCAATTGGATATGGTACAGTGACACAAGTTTATGATGACGATACGTTTGTAGCATTCGGGCACCCAATGAATGGGGATGGTAAGACATCTTTACCTGTCTATAGAGCCGTTGTTAATGGGATAGTTCCAAGTCTACAAGCCTCCTATAAATCTGCTTATGCTTATGGTAATCCAATTGGAACTATAACCAAAGATCTTACACCAGCGATTGTGGGCAAACTTGGATCACCTCCTGCAATGATCCCTGTAAAGGTTGCTTATCAAGTAAGCGATGGTAATGTCATACAAAAACATCACCAAGTAGCGTATGGTCAGGAAGTATTTATACCTGTCATTGCTGCAATAACAATGGATTCAATTCGCCAAGAGTTAAGTCCAGGCACTATAGATGCTACAGTTACACTCCGATTCAAAGAGACCGAAACCGTCTATACGGAATCTTTTCGTAGCACGTCTTCAAGTCCGTTTATCGACCTTTTATTCAACGTGGATAGAATTGTCGCTTCTTTTGGAAACATATTTTCTAACAGCGCAAGTAAAGCTACATTAACAGAGGTATCAATTGAGATTACTGACAGACCTCAAATTATGTTAGCTGCAATCCACGAATTAGTTGTTCCTGAGGAAATAACACCCGGTGAAAGTGCTACTTTCAAAGTTGTTTTACTTCCGCATTGGACTGCAACTAACGGTAGTCGAAAGATTGAAAAAGAGGTCACTCTGGATATTCCAGACAATTTTACCAAGGGTCAGGCAAGACTAAGTGTTACGTCTGAAGATCCTTTTGATGATTTATTCTTTGATTTCAGCTTTGATGAGAATGATGGGGAAGAAACACCGTTGCCTGAGAATCTTGATGAACTTATCAAACAGATGGAGGATGGTCAGACAGATTTGGGTATAATTACGATTACACTTACACCCAATGATGCCGGTTTTGACTTCCCATTTCTGGATGACCCGTTCACATTTGAAAACGATGGTTTATCAGAAGATGATCAGATTCCACCAATTGAAACCCAAATTGTTATTGACGGTTTCATTATTACTGGTTCTATGGAGAAACCTGTCAATGTTATTGATAAAGAATCACCTCCAATAGAAGATATAGATGACATGCAAGTCGAATAATTCATATACAGTAGTAAGGGCAGGTCTTCATACCTGCCCTTACTTTTCATATATTGTCAATAACCCTACCCTCCCAACATTACACACACGGATTTCACATCAAAACATCATCGCTGCATTATTCTGATAGTAGATTCATATTTTGTGGTATAATGTTTATGTTGATACATACTACATTTCAAAGGAGCAAACATATATGACAGAAAACCCGAATGTTATTCTTATTTTCGCAGATGATCTTGGACGCGGAATGTTGAGTTGCTATGGACAGCAACATTTTGAAACACCGAATATTGACCGACTTGCAAATGAAGGGATGAAATTTAACCATGCTTACGGTTGTGCGTTCTGCGCGCCTTCACGAGCAAGCATGTTGACAGGAATTCACGATTGTCATGAAGGGACATGGACTTATACCAAGGCTGGAATTTACAAGAGTATTAGCACAGGGGAAATGACCGTAGACGAAATTTCTGAGTTAATTCATACAACCGGACTTCAAGCAGGTCCCGATGATGTATTCTTGGCACAGATCGCTGAGGAAGCAGGATATGCCACAGGACAGGTCGGAAAACTTGAATGGGGTTTTGCTACGACTGCAAATAGGATACGGAGGCATGGGTGGCAGTATCACTACGGTTACTATGACCACCAACGTTGTCACGGCTTTTACCCACCATTCTTGTTTGAAAACGGAGAACTTAGAAAAATTCAAGGCAACACTCATGCTGACTGTGGTAAACACCCAGGTTCAGAATCTGATGAAAATATGGCGATACGCAGGAATCGTCAAGGTAAGGAAGTCTATTCTCAAGATATATTCAACGATAAAATCATAGAATATCTTCGCGCTCATAAGGACAAACCCTTCTTTTTATACCATCCATCTCAATTACCACACGGACCAATTTCTATACCTGACATACATCCAGCAGTTAAGGATAATTCGGAACTGACTGCTTTTGAGAAAGAATACGCATCAATGATACTAAAACTTGATGAGACAGTTGGAATCATTTTGGATGAACTCCAACATCTCGGTATTGATGATCGGACGATGATTGTGTTCTGTTCAGATAATGGACATGAAGTATATTACCATCAGGCAGGACGCACATCAAGTCGTCAGAGGAATTTGGCGGGTGAACCTTTTGATGAAATCACAACAAAATTCTATTCTGAAACAGGCGGGGATGTGTTCAATGGAAACGATGGTATGGGTGGTTTAAAGTTCTCAAGCTGGGAAGGTGGTACACGAATTCCTTTTATTGTTCGAATGCCCGGTACAATTAAGCCTGAAACTGAGTCTAACCACATGCTCGCGAACTATGATATTATGCCTACCTTAGCTGAAATCACGCGTGCTGAATTACCACAAGCGAAAGACGGTGTGTCATTCTTACCTACTTTATTGGAACAGCATGATAAACAGCAATCGCATGACTGGATTGTATATGCATCAAGACTTGGACCTGCCTTAGTAACCTCAGATGGTTGGAAGTTAAGACGTATAAATAAGACCGATAGTTTTCAGTTATATCAACTCAACCAAGATTACCGTGAAGAAAATGATTTATCATCCGACCATCCAGACATTGTATCACGTCTAAGTAAATTGTTGATCAATGCTTGTGATGGTGATTATAATCACGGGACACCACAGGCACATCTTGCTTCTTACCCAGCAGAACATACTAACAAATAAACTTCCATTTGATAGGTGAGGTGATACCGTTCTATAACATCCTACTTATCAAGTATAGCGATCTATGATTCTTCAAGAGGGAATTTCTCTGTTATTAGCATAAGCGGTTTTCCATTAGCAACTATTCTATATGTCCTACAAAGGAATGGATTGCCTTCAAAATGTGCGATGCTACTTGGTAAACCTTTTACCCGTTCAATTCCCCACCAGAGTAGGTCACGTCGTGTCTCCAATTGGCTGTGATGCAAAAGGACTCCTAAACCATTAATTCCCGCGTCTAATTCATTTACCACAGTATTAGGTAAACGTTCATAGACTATTTGAGAAACTGCATAAGCATGTATTTTGGGTGTTTGGTTTTCTTTGCAAGGGGTCTGAAGAATAACTTCTCGTGCGATGATATTACCACCTGTTGAAAGTTCAAGCCATTTATGTTGATTATGTAGGATTCGTCTTGCTTGGTATAGCAGTACAACTTGTATAGGTGAATGCGTATATGCCTCAATGAACCGTGTCACGGTTCCATCTGCTATGAGTAAGGCACGCTGAAAGGGTGATAGCCGCGTGAGATTGATATCCTTCAAAGATGCAGGTTTTTCAGATTGTGCGATAAAAAGTTCTTTTACGCGTTTATTCACAGAAATATCAGGATTTGTCGGGTATAGAATTTCATTCTTTGAATTTGGGAAGGTTTCCATAAGGGGCATCCATTCCAATGTCTTCCATATATTGCGGTTGCTGTCTAATAATTTAGGATGAAAGTGGACTTTATAGGAGATATGTGCTTATGCTATTACATTAACTTCTTTATATGATACCCTAATATGAGCACTATTTGCAAACAAAACAGACAGATAAACCGATATGCTATAGTAAGGAAGGTTCTGTCTCAATAGGATGTTAATCTGTAATGGTAACAAACCATACCTATAAAAGTAGACATAATTCATCAGAAAAAGTTCGTGATAGATATTATCTTATATGAATAGTCAATTCTGCTTCCTTTATAGTAAAAACCATACTTATTGACACTCATCGGTAGGTTCGGTTTCCTAACCTCTCCAAATATAAAGATATGATTTATCAAACTCACGTTAAATACATAGGTTTTGCTCCTTCTAAAAACGCACTAAAAACCGGTGTTTTTTGCACATTAGTGCGTTTTGATATTTGGGGTTGTACCAGTATGGAACTGGATTTATAGGGTATTTCGAAAATTTTGAAATTTTCATTTTTGTGCGTTTTTTATTTGCTTGGTTGTGATCGGTTTTTGGGTGTTTATTTTTTGAGTGACGCATGTCAGTTTTTGTTGAGAATGTGGGTTGAGTGCGGTTTTTGTTTTTCATAGTGGTAGTATTATAACAGGTGTTGGAGAGGGATAGAAGTGAGATGCCTCATTAACCTCGTAGGGGTGGGGTTTTCCGCCCGTCTTGAATGTATTTTGGCAAATATCGGGCGAGGCGACCTCGCCCCTACGATGTGTTGTAGTATCAACCCTTCCGTGCGTTTCGTCGCGATTCGGAGATCGCTCCTACAGAATATATGCCCCTTTATTTACAAAGTTCACCATAATTCATGTATCTCTATACTAATTTGCCTTCTGAAAACAGATATATATCAGGACGTAAGGTTATGCATACGATGTTCTCTCAACCCGTTTCTCTAAAGGTTCCATTCCTTCAAGGATAGTACTCAGGAGTTGTGCCTTATCATCTGCATAGGTCGAATTGTCCCATTGATTTACACGTTCAGATGGGTCGTTCTCAAGGTCGTAAAGTTCACCATACGGATGTCCACAATACCAAGTTAACTTACGGGATTCAGTAACAATTGTTTTGAGACGTAAACCTGCTGGATCGTCTATGCATTCGACTAACACTGAATCTCGCACTGCCTCTTTTTCACCAGTAAGCATTGGCAGAACATCTACACCGTCTGCATCCGATGGGATTGGTAAACCTGCTGCGGCAAGCACAGTCGGCACAATATCAACATGGCTAAATAGTTGGTGAGAACGTTGTGCCGGTGGAATGACAGCAGGATATCGAAGTAAAGTAGGAACACGGATAAGTTGTTCATAATGGAAAGGTCCCTTCATCCAGAGTCCGTGGTCACCGAGTAGTTCACCGTGGTCGGTGGTGAACAGTACTAAAGTATTATCACGTAATCCCTGTGCATCAAGGCATTCTAAGATACGTCCCATCTGCTGATCAATAATCTTCACCATATTGTAGTAGTATGCTCTACCTAATCGAGCGTCTTGTTCGGGAACTTTACGGAAATCTGCCCCGCCACCTTGTCCAGCCATAGCAAATTTTCCACGAGTTTTTGATTTACTAAGTTGTCCGCACCGTGCTTCCATGAAATGGGGTGGTTTGTCGTCCAGTTCACCCTCAACGAAATCTGGTAGCAGGACATCAGCGGGATCAACACGATCCTCAAATTCTGTCGGCACACAATGTGGGTGATGTGGGTCTTGAAATCCAACTGCCAATAAGAATGGTTGATCATTCGTATGGTTATTTAGAAAATCTATTGTTCTATCAGCAGTCCAAACACTGTTGTGGTATTTTAAGGGTATGTCCCAATCGTGTGCACCACCTCCAAATCCGACAGTAGAGAGTCGTCTTGCTTTCGTGTAACTCTCAAAAGTCTCTTGAGAAACTTGAGATTTAACCCATTCTCCATAGTGTCCCGCGATGCCATAGGTTGCATGTCCAAGTGCGAGTTCAATCGTCTCAAATCCGTAATAAGGTCCACTAAATTCAGGATATCTATCAGTGTTATTTCGCGTTTCTAAGGACTGTTCTGGAGATGCTCCGAAGGGTTGAAAGTGTGCTTTACCGATATAATGTGTGCGATATCCGACTTCTGAGAGTCGGTGTGAGATCATCGGTTCGTCTTCCGGGACGTTCATGCCGACATTCCACGCACCGTGTCTACTGACATATTTCCCTGTAAAGATAGAAGCACGGGCAGGCGTACAGACAGGATTTGTGCAATATGCACGTTCAAAACAAACACCTTCAGCAGCAAGTTTGTCTAAGTGTGGTGTATCGGTGAAGGTAGAACCGTAGCAACTAAGACTATCTGTCCGTTGCTGGTCGGTCGTGATGATGAGTATGTTGGGATGTTGTATATTCATTGTATTTTATATTCTTATTTTGACAGACTCAATTGTTCTGTATTGCTGTCATAGTACCCACTACCTAAAGGTAGGGGCTTGTGTTTCCTTGACAACAGCCGATCTGAGCTACGTGTTACGTTGTCTCCACTTTAGGCAGCTAAGCCTGCCTGTTTGATATTGATAGCAGCGTTTATGTCTCTGTCGT
>JAJDWI010000026.1 GCA_022825665.1 Candidatus Poribacteria bacterium | reverse complement strand
CAATAAACCTTAGACACCTCGCTGTCGGATAGACAGAGAGACTAAACGCCTGTGGAGTCCGAATAAGACCTCTTATGGAGGCACGAGAGACGGAAGCAGGAATCACACAGGAGAGTTGTGTGCTAAAAGAAGCACACGGCTTTAGCCGTCGTGAGTATCACTACTTATCACAAACATTACGATGTCATTGTTGTTGGGGCAGGTCATGCAGGATGTGAAGCAGCTCTTGCTGCTGCGCGTATCGGTTGTGAGACACTCATCGTAACCATCAATCTGGATACTATTGCAAAGATGTCTTGCAATCCTGCCATCGGTGGTCTTGCAAAAGGTCATCTCGTCAAAGAGATAGATGCTCTCGGTGGCGAGATGGCAAAGAACATTGACAAGACCGGAATCCAATTTCGACGATTGAATACGAAAAAAGGACCCGCTGTAAGATCCAGTCGCGCACAAGCAGACAAGAAAGCATACCAAGATGAGATGAAGCGCGTACTGGAAAAGCAAGAACGGCTTGACATCAAACAAGTATTAGTGGAAGAATTACTCGTTGAAAATGGGCAGTGCGTTGGAATAAAAAGCCAAACACAAACCGCTTACTTTGGAGATGCTGTCATCCTTACCACAGGCACATTCCTGAGAGGATTGGTCCATATCGGAGATGTGTCGTATAGTGCTGGCAGAGCAGGCGAATCCTCTGCTGAGAAACTCTCTGAAAGTTTTTTGAACCTCGGTTTTGAAATAGGAAGACTCAAAACAGGCACACCACCCAGAGTTAATGCACACTCCATCAACGTTGACCAGATGGAGATTCAACCCGGGGATGAGAACCCACTACCGTTTTCTTTCTCTACTGAACGAATTACCCAACCACAAGTGCCGTGCTATCTTACTTACACCAATGAAAAGACACATGATGTAATCAGAGAAAACCTTCATCGATCCGCGATGTACAGTGGTCGCATTGTCGGTATTGGACCTCGTTATTGTCCATCAATTGAGGATAAAGTTGTGCGTTTTGCAGAGAAAACGCAACACCAAATTTTTGTTGAACCTGAAGGGTTAGATACTGATGAAATTTATCTAAACGGTATCTCAGCAAGTTTACCTGAAGATGTACAGGTGGATATGGTGCATAGTATAAAAGGATTAGAAGGTGCTGAGATTATGCGTTTTGGATACGCTGTTGAATACGACTTTGCACCTGCCACCCAACTCCAACCAACGCTTGAAACCAAAACGGTTCCCGGACTTTATTTTGCTGGACAATTAAACGGTACTACTGGTTATGAGGAAGCCGCCGCGCAAGGACTTATGGCAGGAATCAATGCTGCATTGAAGGTAAGAGGTAAAGAACCACTCATCCTTGATAGATCACAAGCATACATCGCTGTCCTTATTGACGATTTAGTCACACTGGATATACGAGAACCTTACCGTATGTTCACATCGAGGGCAGAATATCGGTTAACATTGCGAGAAGATAACGCTGACCTACGGCTCACAGAAATTGGACGAAAAATTGGACTTGTTGATGATGATACATACGCCAGGTTCCAAAAGAAAGCATCTTCTATACAGACAGAATTGAAGCGATTGGATGAAACGCGTTTGACACCAAACGCAGCAAACGTTGATCGGTTAGCCAACATCATCCAAACTGGCGAGTTGAAACAGCCGACATTATTAGCAGACCTACTCAAACGTCCCGAACTCTGTTATGAACACATAGCACACCTGGTGCCACCAGACGCGGAACTGCCTGAGGCAGTTAAAGAACAGGTCGAAATACAGATTAAATACGACGGTTATATACAACGGCAGCAACGACAAATACAACAATTCAAAAGATTGGAGAATCTCCGTATACCTGATACGTTCAACTATGTAGATGTGCATGGACTGAAGACAGAAGCACGTGAGAAACTTGATAAAATACGCCCAGCGTCTGTAGGGCAAGCATCAAGACTGCCAGGTGTTTCACCCGCAGACATCTCAATATTGATGGTCATGCTGCATCAGCAGAACCAGTAGTGGGACACATTCAGGCACATGCAACACTGAATAAAATTGTTGTTATTAACAAGTAGATATGGAAACGCACTTTCGTCATCAACTTGAAGAGGTATTTAACCGTTATGGGTTTCCACTCACAACGGAGCAGAGCGAACGATTAACTATGTATCGCACAGAGTTGAAAAGGTGGAATGCTCGTATTAATCTAACAGCACTTCATGATGATACTGAGGTGATTTACAAACATTTTCTTGATTCAGTGAGTGTTCTCGAACATTTTGCTATTGCGGAAGGTCAAACAGTTATTGATGTGGGAACAGGTGCTGGTTTTCCGGGTGTTGTTCTAAAACTATATGTTCCCAATATTTACCTAACACTTGTTGAGGCATCTTATAAAAAGGTAGCGTTTCTCAAATATCTAATTTCGCAAATGGGGTTAGATTCATCAATTCAGGTTTTTGCGGAACGCGCTGAAATTTGTGCTGAAAGTGATGAATTTTTAAATGCTTATGATTGGGTATTGACGCGATATGTCGCTTCATTGGAGAATTCTGCAAAGTATTGTTTACCTATGTTAAATGCTTCAGGTAGATGGATAGCCTATAAATCCAATGAAATAGATGCCGAAATTAACCAATGCAAGGAAGTAATGCATGAATTTGGTGCAGTAATTGAAGGCGTGCACACAAGTCGTATAACACAACTTAACCGAACCTATGTTGTTGTGAGCCGTGTGAAGGGACAGAATTAAAACCCTTATGATTTGCTTGTTATGAGTAAATCTGCTTCTATGATAACTTGTTTTTGTTATGAAATAGTAGTTCAATGGGGAAGGAGTTTTATGGAATGTTTGATATTACAACGGACGCTCAGAATACTGCAGTTGTCCACGTTCAAGGAAAGATTATTGGTAGTACAGTTGCGCAGTTGCAGGAGGAAATAGAACGGCAGCTGCAAAATGGAAATAATAAATTGATTATTGATTTAAAGAATGTACCGCTCCTTGATAGTACTGCACTGGGTGTCATAATTTTGGCATTCCAAGTACTGCAAAGATCCGGTGGAAAATTGGTACTGCTAAGTCCCCAGAAAGCAGTAAGCAGTGTGTTAGAAGTGACGCGTCTTACGTCAATTTTAGAAGTGTATGAAACTGAAGAAGCCGCTCGTAATGCATTTCTATAGCAGATTTGGATGAAGATGTCGTTTAGATGCGGATTATCCCTTTAGGAGAACAGGGATGAAAGACAGACAACCCGCCTTACATTCTTGGTTCAAGATGGGGCTGCGCAGTCAACAAGTTGTTCTGTTTTTGCTTGTTTCGCTTACACCGTTATTAGTAGTCTCACTTACTATCAAGGTGTTGGGTGGAAACGCTTTGAGAAGCAGCGTTGGTGAAGGATTGGCTCTACTTGCACGGGAGAAACTATCACGGGCAGATCGTGCTATCTCCTATAGGATGACGAATATTCGGGAGGAACTACGGAATCTCACAGAAGAGGTTATTAGAGCAAACAGTCTTATTGAGAACAAAGGTGGACATTGGGAAGTAAAGAACAAGGAGGAACTATGGCAAGTTCGTAACAACTTAGAAGACAGTATTCGCTTGTTAGAGACTTATGCTGGTGGTGTTAGGAGACGAAGAAGTAGAAGTAGAGATAGAGGTATAAGAAGGGATTTACATGAGGTGACGATTACGAATGTTATTACAGGAAAAGATGGATTCATCCTTCGTTCAACCAATCCTGAACTTGATTACAATCAAAGCATGACATTACCTACCAAGATACAAGATCAAGAATGGTGGACCAATGCTAACAATAACAAATATGGTTCTGATTATGCTGAAGATGTCCAGTTTGATGCAACACGGAATATGCATTTTCTAACAGTAGCATTACCGATCCGCAAAAGAAGTCCAAGATCGTCTTCAAACAATGAAGCGAATGTAGTAGGGGTGCTCAAGGTTGTTATTATGTTGCCTGAATTAAACCGTGTTGTGGAATTGTTAGAAGATATGGAGAAAGCACACACAATATTGACATCACAAGCAGGAAAGATTATTGCTGTTTCAGAAGGCAGCGGCTATCAAATAGGTGATAGACTTCTATCGGAACATGCCACAGCAGAGGCAATCATCCAATCGAAACGGGAAAACGGACCCACCTATGGATATGAAGTGGATGGTGAAACGGATCGTTTTGGTGAATCCCGTGTCTATGGATGGGCAAGAACAGTACCGTTTCGACGTCAAGGGTGGAAAAAAGATCAAAATTTTAGCCACTGGTTCGTATTCGTTTCATATCCAAGTTCAGAGGCGTTTGCGGGTGTTACTAAATTGAATCAGTACGTTTTTTGGATTACTATCATATCTTGTATTATCGTTGTGCCAGTTGCTTATGCAGTAGCACAGCAGATATCCCAACCGGTGATGCAGCTTGCACAAGCCGCAAAACGTATTGGAGAAGAAGCGAGTGAAGTCGTCCAGGAAGATTCGGATCAAGTTCGCAAGCAGATAGCCAATATGCAATGGTACCAAAGTGATGAAGCCGATCTAATCTCTGTCACCAGTAAGAACGAAGTTGGCATGCTCGCGCAAGAATTCAACGATATGCACCGCAATTTGAAAATTGCAGTTGAGAAACTTATCAGTGCTGAGGAGCAGATGACAACAATTGTTGATTGCCTCAGTGAAGGTCTAATTGTTGTTGATATACATGACCAAATCTTATACTTTAACCCTTCAGCTAAGCATCTGCTTAACATCAGCGAAACAACAGAATTTCCAGACCGATTCAGTGAATTATTGCAAATCACTAATCTCAGTATTTTGGCAAACACACAAGGTATGGATACACGGGCAACGGTTGAAATTAATTTAGATCAAGAGGGAGACAATCGTATTCTTCGTGTTATGACGAGTCACTTTTTCTCAATAAGTCCACCAACTAATGGTGATACAGTGTCTGATGAAAAAACAGATTTGGCAGGAACGGTCTTTGTGTTTGACGATATAACACGTGAACATGAGATTGATAAAATGAAATCCGATTTTGTGGCACTTGTTTCGCATGAATTACGAACACCATTGACTTCAATCATTGGATTTTTAGAACTGACACTTGGCGGAAAAGTGGGTCCCCTGAATAAAGATCAACACCTGAGTTTATCGCGCGCCCATCGGCAGTCAGAACGACTCAAAACGATGATTAATGATTTGCTTGATATATCCCGTATTGAAGCCGGACGTATAGTGATGAACCTTGAATCTGTCAACCTTGCTGAAATTGTTCAACAACGTCTTGAAGAGATCAAACCGCAGGCAGATGAAAAAGAAATCAAATTAGACTTGAGTGTTGAACCTGATTTACCTGACCTAACCGGGGATGCAGAACATCTTGGTCAAATTCTCACTAACTTGATAGGAAATGCAGTAAAATTCACGCCATCAGAAGGTGAAGTCACCGTAAAATTGTCTCGTAAGGAATGTCCTCTTGAAGATGCCACTATTGAGGTAGAAGAAAACGACGGTATCCATGTTGAAGTCATAGACACGGGACCAGGAATTCCTGTCCAAGAACGTGAAAACGTCTTTGACAAGTTCCAGCAACTTAGTAATATCCAAACAAGAGAACAAGGTGGCACAGGTTTAGGACTTTCAATCGCACGCGGTTTTGTTGAAGCGCACAAGGGTAAAATATGGGTGGGTGAAGGTGAAAATGATAAAGGTTGCAACTTTCAATTCTGGATTCCGTTTTTATCATAAAGGAATTTCTGCACTTGAAAAAAAGATGTCTCAGTATGACCTAATTACATAAAACGAGATTAAGGCTAAGATTATGTCCGAAACTATTTTTGTATCTGAACCTACATCATCAACCGAAACTATTTTAGTCATTGATGACGACACAGATATCCTTGCGCTGCTTGAAATGAGTTTGGCTTCAGATGGGTTCAAGGTGATTACTGCAAGTAATGGGACAATTGGACTTAAAAATGCTAAAGTTGAGCAACCTGATCTCATTTTACTTGATGTCATGATGCCACAGATGGATGGGTTGGAAGTTATTAAGCGGTTGAAGGAAGATACAGAGACGAGTACTATTCCTGTGCTATGGTTGACTGCAAAGACACAGACTGAGGACAAGTTACGCGGTTTGGAAATTGGAGGAGACGATTATATTACCAAACCTTTTGATTTGCGAGAGGTAACGGCACGGATTAACGCAGTTTTGGGACGAACACGTCCTGTAAAATACATCAATCCCTTAATTAGTGCAATGGGCGACGGTTTCACTGAGGAAGGTGTCGCTGAACTCGGATCACATTTACAAGCCGCTGCCGAAATACAACTTAAATTACTACCAGAAAAACCGCCGAATTTTCCTGAGTTTGATTTCGCCACCCTGTTCCGTAGTTCTACTTCTGTATCTGGTGATTTCTATGATTTTATACCACTTACCGATACACGCCTTGCTATCGTCTTGGGGGATGTGAAAGGACACGGTATTCCTGCTGCTCTTTTGATGGTAATGATTCAAACAGCGTCGCGCCTGCTAAGTAATGAGGCAGATTGTCCAGATACAGTCCTAAAACGCATTAATACACTACTTTTTCACAACACAGATCTTGAACAATTTGCCACGATGGTATACGGCATATTGGAATTAGACACCGGTAGATTTACTTATGCTAACGGTGGACACTGTCCTCCAATTCATTTCATAACAGACGCAGCAGGTGGCAAAAAAGAAAAAAATAGTGAAGTTCGGATTGAACTACTTGAAACTGGTGGTATGTTGATAGGTGCGTTTGATATAGCCACTTTTTCCTATGATACCTGTCAATTATCTGAAGGGGATGTCCTATTACTTTATACAGATGGTGTGACCGAAACCGAGGGGCGAGAACCAAATGAATTCTATGGTGAAGAACGTTTGATCGAATGCTTCTCAAAAAATCTAACGTTGACCGCTGAATCACTCTGTGATGTCCTGCAAACCGACTTGTTGGAATATAGCGGTACCACACAACTTAAGGATGACCGTGCTGTTGTTGTAATAAAGCGCACTGATGCTGATACAACTCCAACGTCATAGCCAATTATATCGAATGCCTAACGAGTTCTCAAGGATGATTGCTTGATTTGGTAGAATCTATATAGCAGGTTTAGCACGGAAGTTTGCATTCGCAAGGAAGGAGCCTAACACGTGGGTGAGAAAAAGCAATTGCGAATTTTCCTTTCTCTCCCAAGCACAATGCAGTTGATTTATCTACTTGATACTATTATCAGCGATATTTTGAGAGAGATGAAATTTAATGAAGAAGCGCAAGAACATGTGAACTTGGCTGTCATTGAAGCAGGGACAAACGCAATCAAGCACGGCAATAAAGAAGACACAGATAAGACTGCGACATTTGAGTTTCTTATTGACGATGATAAACTAACCGTTATTATTACAGATGAAGGACCTGGGTTTGAACGCGAAGAGGTTGCAAATCCACTTGAACCTGAAAATCTACTAAAAAGTAGTGGACGAGGTCTTTTTCTGATGGAAGCCTGCATGGATCAGGTAGAATACGAGGCTAAAGGCACCATCGTTAAGATGGTTAAATATAAATAATGGATGTGTTTGGAGACCTTCTAAAGTCAAATCGCTGCTATAATTATAAACATGGAATCCAGTATAAGTGGATAACCTTACCGAGTGCAATGCACACTCGGTTTTGGTTGTATCGTGCTTCAGGAAGTGAACATCTGAGAAGAAGGAGTTTTTATGCAAATTAACCTTAGGCATAAAGGGAGCGTGATCATTTTAGATATTGAAGGTAATCTCGTCGGTCCTAATACAATCGAATTGAAAAAAATCATTGACGACCAAATTCGAACAGCAGATCACGAACCAGTATTCATGGTATTAAATTTGGAACGTGTCCAAATGATGGATAGTTCAGGGTTAGGTGTAATTGTGGCTGCTTATGCCTCTGTCAGACGCGATAATGGTAGAGTAGTTTTACTCAATATCGGAGGGAATATCAGGAGTCTCATAGTGATGGCAAAACTTGTGACAATATTTGACCGATACGAAACAGAAGCAGAGGCAATAGCAAGCTTTCTATAACGACTGTAGACTTTAGACCAATAGAGACAGGTCATACATGATGGACTTAAAAATGGAAACAGCGCGAACGGCTGAAATCGCTGAGGAAAACATCAGTTTATGGCATAAATGCAAACACTGTGGCGAAGTGTCTTTCCGTGGAGAATTAGAACGGAATGGGTTTATCTGTCCAAAGTGTAAGGAACTATTTGCTTTATCTATTGAGAATCGGATAAAACTCCTTATCGGAGACGATTCACATTCGGATATTACAGAACCGCTTCCAGATGAAGCGGATAGTGAAAATGCGGTTACAATTGATGTAATTAGTGTTGAGGAAAACATTGATGAGTTTCCAGTAAGCCTGTTTATTCTTCATCCTGACTCAACATTGCAACACAGACATTTAGCAGTGTTTGCTGAAGCAATAACATGTGCGTTGGAGAATTCTATCCCATTAATTTCTGTTTTTACTGCAAGTCCCGTAGAAACGCAATGTTCCTTTTCTGAAATTTTACCATTGCATTTACAGTTGGAGCAGTTAGCACAAGTGCCGCTCCCACATTTTACTATTCTAACAGAAACCGATGTTGATCAACTTACATCACATCTACCACTTGGAGAAATCGTAATTGCCGAGTGTGCATCGCGTATAGAAAATATGTCGCGCCCCAATCCACAACCAGCCTTACATGCCCCTGAGGAACAACTCCTACCAGAAAAGAATCGTGAACTAACACCGGACATTAGTGTTGACTGCTATACTCCACGTCTGGAATTACATACTGTGTTAGTACACTTAATAAAGTTTTTTGCTGCTTCCCCGACAGATGATTGAACATAACTAATCACAGCAGTAAGTTCAACCAATTAATTTCTATGGCAAATACTCCTGCGGAAAATATCTGATGATGCAGACAGAACTTATCTTCAGTGACAATTTGGAACAAGAGTTTACTGACCGTTTTGGGTATTCCCCAGAATTCATAGTATCTGCGCCGGGAAGGGTTAATCTAATCGGTGAGCATACGGATTACAATGACGGTTTTGTATTTCCTGTTGCGATTGATAAATACATACATATCGCAGCCAGTACGCGGTCTGACCGTCAGGTGCATCTGCACGCGTTAGATATGGATGAAGAAGCAATTTTCAGTTTGGATGTGCCTGATGAATCAGAAACACCTGCATGGTGTAAGTATCTAAAGGGTGTTGCGCATCTGTTACAAGAAATGGTGTTAAGCGATATTGGACAGACTATGCAAGGCATGTCTGCTGTTATTACTGGGGATGTGCCAATCGGTGCAGGACTAAGTTCCTCCGCTGCGCTTGAAGTCGCCTCCGCACTCGCTTTTTTGGGGGTGTGTGGACTTGAGATAACTGACACAGGTGTAAATACAAAAGCCGATGTTACTTTGATTGAATTGCCTCCAACAGAATTAGCAGCGTTATGTCAGCGTGCGGAAAACGAATTTGTTGGTGTAAACTGTGGTATAATGGATCCAACAATATCACTCTTAGGTAAAACCGACCATGCGTTGTTTTTAGATTGTCGCACTCTCAATTACGAACAGATTCCGCTCAGTTTGACAGACATACTGCTCGTGATTTGTAATACTAATGTTAAACGCGAACTTGCTTCCTCTGAGTATAATAAACGTCGTGCAGAATGTGAAAGAGGTGTTGAAATCATGCGGCAATGGATGCCTTCTATTACCTCACTTCGAGATGTGTCCTTGGAAGATTTCAAAAAATATGAAGTAGAATTGTCTCAAATAACACAAAAAAGGTGTAAGTATGTTATTGAGGAAAACACTCGTGTACAAAATGCTGTATCTGCTCTTGCAGCGAAGGACATTAGCACTTTTGGCACACTCATGAATGAATCCCATGCAGGTTTACGCGATGCTTATGAAGTGAGTTGTGATGAGTTAAATGTGCTAACAGATATTGCACAGAGTATTGATGGTGTCATCGGGGCAAGGATGACAGGTGCAGGTTTTGGAGGATGTACGGTCAATTTAGTCTACAGCCACGCTGTTGAGACCTTCCATGACCAAATTATGAAAGAATATACACAACACATCGGTATTAAACCCGAAATCTATGTATGTAACGTCGGTGACGGTGCCCGTATTAAATGGATTACCCGAAGTTAGGAGGTTATTGGCAGTCAGTGATTTTCATTTGCAGTGTGTTTCCAAAAACCGACAGCCACTAATATGAAATACAGTATCGGGATTGACCTTGGTGGGACATATATTAAAGGAGGATTATTGTCGACAGACGGTAAACTTTCGTGTCGTAAAGTCGTTTCTACTTGTGTAAATGAAGGGACAAATGCAATAGCAGCGCGTATTGCCAAGACGATCCAACAAGTTATTAAGGAAGTAGATAAAGAAACAGATCAAAGTGGGAGCTCCACAAAGGATATTATCGGTATCGGTTTAGGAGCACCCGGTCTTATCATCGCTGGTAGCGGTATTATCCACTTTTCACCAAACTTCCCAGGTTGGACCGATATTCCGCTTCTGGATTATGTCTCTGATGAACTTGGTGATTTAGACATACCTCTCTATATTGACAACGATGTTAATGTTATGGTGTTGGGAGAACTGCACCACGGTGCTGGTGTTGGGTATGAGAACATAGTTGGACTCACACTTGGCACAGGTGTCGGCGGCGGTGTTGTCATTAACAGAAAAGTTTACCACGGGAGTTGGAATACTGCGGGGGAATTAGGACACACAGTTGTTCAACCGAATGGTCGTAAATGCGGATGTGGTAATCACGGTTGTCTTGAGGCTTATGCTGGTGCAAGACATATCGTCGAACGAACGCAGCAAAAAATTATAGAAGGTCGGAAAACCTGTTTGAAGCCTGAAGGTTTGACCCCGAAGCAGATTGCTGAAGCAGCAACGACTGGAGACAAACTTGCACAAGATATTTTTGCAGAGACTGGAAGATATTTGGGTATAGCGTTGACATCAATTGCACATATTCTAAACCCACAAATAGCAATCATCGGAGGTGGGATTGCAGCAGCTGGAGAAGAACTACTCTTTCAACATGTTCGTAAGGAATTCAAGAGTAGGGCAATGAACATTCCTGGGGAAATGGAAATCGTTCCAGCAAAATTGGGGAACGAAGCAGGACTCGTTGGTGCAGCAATGCTACCATATTAGTTGATTAGTACAGAAGGAGGACGTACGTTTAAATGAGGTATTTCTGTAGGACTATTAATACGACAGATCATTCAAAACTGGTTTGGTGGCGCACATTTCAGCTATGTATCATGGTCGTTATGTCCGTGTCCTTGCTTGGATGTGCAAAGATGCGGAATTTTGCTGCTGATGTCTTCCGTCCTGAAAGGATCGTTCCGGTTTTTGACCCAAACGCAACAATTACACCACAGACAGGAACCGTTATTTATGAAGAAAATGGGATAGTAGCTATGGCAGTTCCATTAAATGATGTAAAAAATGTTGTTGGGTTCGGTATTCTAATTCATAACAAAACAGATCATTGGATCAGTCTTAATAGAGATGATTGTCAGATGCTTGACCAATCAAAAAATATGATAAAACAGATTGACAAGTCACAGCATTCGTTCTATTTCAAAAGAAATTTTAAACCGAAATTACCGCCTGAATTCGCAGCAGATGTTTTCCGATATGACAAGACTATACGAGTGCAAGGAGACTATGCTGTTCTACCAACAGAAGACCTGATGAAAACGAACATTATGCCAAAACATAGTTTGCAATTCTATATCTATTTTCCAAAAAGCAGCGCAAAATCTACGAATTTGCGGGTTATTATCCCAAAAGTTACGAGCGAATTCAATGATCAGCAAACCACGTTTGTTTTCAAATTTAGAGTACAACGGGGTTAATACCATATTAACTCAAATTAGAAGAATTTCAGGTTTCAGAATCTCTGTTCCTTCGTTCAATGCTATCAAAATCGCTTCAAGAAGATTGATTCACAGCGGAACTCTACTCATCTGTATTGCCCTCCTTAGTATTATGAGTTGTACTGTTCCAACATCAAACGGTGTAGGTAGTCCACGACCTACGATACCTTCTAATGTGGATATTGTCCCTTCAATAAGAACTCGCGATGCACCACCAATATTAGGCGCACGTTATATAAAAACACTTGGTAGAACCGGACAAGGTGCAGGTGAATTTCTTATGCCTATGGGTTTGGTTATGGACGCTTATGGGCAGTTGTATGTGGCAGATGCTGGAAACAACCGAGTCCAAGTAATTGACACGAACGGGAATTTCGTCGCAGAATTCGGGAGTTTTGGATGGCGTGAAGGTGAGTTTGATTATCCCAATGATGTGGCACTCAGTTTAGATACCATCTATGTAGCAGACACAGGGAACAACAGAGTTCAGTATTGCAATCTGATAAATCGAATTTTTTATCCGATAACACCTATTTCGGGAGATTTACAGTTTGAAGGTCCTGAGGGTGTCGGGATAGGTAGGAACGGAGAAGTCTATGTGGTTGATACGCTTAATCACCGGTGGGTTCAATTCAGTAGAAACCTTGCACCCGGACTCGCAATGGGACGTTTCGGTAACAACCGAGACCAGTTTTGGAATCCAACAGATCTTGTTGTGAACCCGTATGGAACTGTTTACGTTGTGGATACGGGTAATCATCGTATTGTGAGTTATGATTTTAGCGGAAATCCCACCCAAGCGTGGGGTGAGGAAGGTGGTGAACTTGGGCAATTGCGAGAACCGAAAAGGCTTGCAATAGACACATGGAACTATCTTTATGTCACAGATAGCGGTAATAGAAGAATTCAGGTTTTTACCTCAGAGGGACGTGCTGTAATAGAATTCACTGTGAAGACATTATTGAATCCCTGTGGTATCGCTGTTTCGCAAAAAGGACAAGTATTTGTCAGCGACACAGATGCCGGGAATATTAAAGTTTTCCAAGTGATATTCAAGCAGAATTCTACATCAGATACAAAAGATGTAGAATAAGAAAAGCGGTATTGAACGAACAAAGAGTGGAAAGTTAGAAGAATGGCACGACATATAAAAATCCTGCTTTCCATGTTTCTTTTTTCTTTTCTTTTAGTATGCTATTTCAACCGGTCAGAAGCACAAACTGAACCACAAAAACAGAATCCTCCCCTAAATTTATCCATTTTTTCCGTTATAGATAAGACAGAAAGTTTTCAATTGGAAACAGACATTACGGAATGGACAGCTAAATATACACCAATTTTCGTTAACAGCGAACAGATAACGGATAATAAAGGACAGAAACTTGTCCATGGGAAAGATTACCAGATTGATTATGCAACGGGTAAAATAACCTTTGATAAATCCGTTTTATCAAGAGAAGACGTAACATGGACAATAACTTACCGTGCAAACCCTTTCAATTTCCTAAAGATATATAAACGTGACCTATTCGGTTCAACCGTTGACGATCAGACAGCGGTAACGTCAAAAAAAGATGTGCCTTCTGACTTAGAAATACCTCCGCCATCTGTTTCCAGAACTTCTGATTCACCATCTCAGTTAGAGTATTCTGGTAGCAGGACATTTGGTATCTCGGTAGGTAGTGGTCGATCATTGTCACAAAATCAGGAATTCCGTATCAATGTCAGAGGAAATGTTTCAGAGAATATAGAAGTGTTGGCAATGCTCTCGGACCAAGATTTGCCTATTCAACCGGAGGGAATGACAGAGGATATTCAGGACATCAATCAAAAACTCATCCGTATCATGCATCCGAACGTGACAGGTACTTTAGGTGACTTCGATGCTACCTTAGGTCCGTCAGAATTTATCTTTTTTCCACGTGCATTGGAGGGAGTTAAAGTTGAAGGTGATTTTGAGTGGGGACAATTTCACCTCATTCCGAGTGCACTTCCGAAGGGACAGTCTACCAGCAAGGTAATTCGTGGACAGGAGGGACGCAGTGAATATCGGCTTGATGTGAATAATCAGTTCGTTATCGTCAAAGCAGGCAGTGAGATTGTTTGGTTGAACGGTGAAAAGATGAGGCGCGGTGAAAACAACGATTATATTATCCGAGAATATGGAGATCCAATTATTGAGTTTAACAGCAAACATCTGATAACAAGCAATGATGTAATTCGCGTTGACTTTGAATATATTCCAGAAGACCGATCCTATCAACAGAATCTTTACGGAATAAACTCCGTATTCAAATTACCTGGTGAGTGGTTATCCCTCGGAGCTTCTTACGCTGTGGAAGCAGATTTGGATGACCCAGATCAGGCTTTAGTCCTGTTTGATGACGACGATCTGGATGCACTCCGTTCAAATATGCTGGATCCAGATGGTGATGGAAGGCTTCTCGTCCCTCCGCAGAAGCATACTGCGTGGGGTTTGGAAAGCCGTTTGAATCTTGATGAACAGACATGGATTGATGGAGAACTTGCCTTTAGTGCGATTGATAAGAATACTTATTCTACCGTTGACAGGAAAGAGGTGAACCAAGCTTGGAAACTCAACGGGAACACAGGTTGGGACATTCCAACGTGGTCTAACAAGTTTCGTCCTAAACTAATAGGGAATCTTGATGTGCGTGCAATGGACGCGAATTTTCTACCTGTTGGTGCTTCACGGGGTAATCGGAATCGTGGTCGGTATGGTACACAATATGCAACAGAAGGTTTTGAGGATGCCCTTCTGTTTGATACGACCTCTTTTTCACAAGCATCTGATGAGCAAACAGTAAATCTTGACTTCAAGTTATTGCCGTATCAGTGGTTACAACTTGGAGTAGGTGGTGGAAGGACGATTGAGGCTGCGGTGGATGGACCAACAACCCGTCGGAATAATTACAATTGGGGTGCTAATTTTGCACCACGCACAAACATAGGCAGAGGTATTCCACTTACTACTCCGCAAACACAAGATCTGTTTCGACCTGCTTCCCAGTATCAAATCGGTGATATACGCAGAAAGAATCCTACGGAAAGCGATCTTCCACAAAAGACAGATAAAAAGTCATTCCTACAAAGGTTGCCGAATCTCCGTTGGAATGACTATCGCAGTACGTCTCTTATAGAACCAAACGAAGATACTTCGGGTAGAGAAGAAAACTTTCGTAAGTCCCGCCAAGAGGGTAGTATCTCTTACCTTCTGTCTCCTTTTGAATTTGTCGGTACGCTTGATCGTTTTGCATCAATTGATAATTACACGGCATCGCGCAACCGCAGGCGTAACCGGACTTCTGGTCGTATAAATTTGGTTGATTTCAAATGGGTTTCCGTTAACACGAGTTACGAACTGGAACAGTCTTTTGCGAAAGAACCGTTGTTGACACTTGATGGTGAGACTTTAGGGATTTCTGGCTGGATGCGTGCCACAACAGGACGGACATGGAAAGTTGGTCTCTTTTCACAGCAGGGGAACTGGGTAAATGTCCGGACAAATCTCGCCCGTCGAATGGTAAAAGCACATTCAGAACTTGGCGCAGATACAACAACGCAGTTAGCAGATACTACGCTTAATTTTACTCCTTTCAACCGGGCAATTAACTTTGAGGTTACCTACGAATTGGACAAAAAACTGACAACGCAACGCCGAGAAATATATACCGACATTCACCCACTCACGGGACATAGAATCCAACCCGGTGAAGGGTTTTACGTTCGGTTAGATGACTTGCGTTACGTGGAAGATGATAAGGAAGGCACGTATATCAAGATATACCAGAATGTTGGTGATAAACCGACAACAGCGGTTGATGCTTCTTTACGTCTTAGACTCCAACCTCGTCAGTTCTTTGCGCGCCGTTCCAGAAGCCAACGTAATCTGGATAGAACAGGATTTTCCAGTACCACAGTCCTTCCTACTGAAAGTCAAAAACCTGAAAATGAAAGTAGAAAGCCATTTACACGGTTTTTAAATGCAATCAGTTCCGAATCGCGCTTGTGGCTGACGGAGGAACAGGAGGCAGAAGATGCCATTTCTCTATATTTACTCCAAAGTCTTCAGGGTTCAGATACGTTATTTGGACGAGTGAAACATCTTCATCGGGTTGCATTTTCTCCATCACCGTTGTTCAATTTTGAAGTCAATCTGGAGATGGGACGGTCGCTCAATCGTCGGATTAATACACAGGAAAGACATCGCAATCATAGGAGGTGGGAGACATCTTTTACAGTAAATCCCACTCAAAAATTTTCCTTCGGTGCCAACTGGGAGCATCGTAGAGATACTGAGAAATATAGTCAACTGAATATCTTTGATGATGTAGATGGAGTTTCCGACCCCGATTTGCTTCCACCAACTCCGATTTCTGACCTACGACAATTTGAGCAGATAACAGAACTGAAACTGCAGTATGAAATCAGTCGTACGCTACGTTGGGAGGGTACAGGTGGATATAAACGCACCACTGACATAGAACATCTTGATGATGAAGATGATGCAAAGACCCGTACCTTCTCTATTGAAAATCGTATCACGTATAGTATATTTGGCAAAGGGGGTATAAAAGTTTACCATACCCTCGGATATGGTAAAAGCGATGGCGGTATCCCTTTTGCTCAATACTATTTTTATGAGGGCATCAGCCATGAAGTCAACGCTAATGCAAATTATCTATTGCGAAAATTTACGGATTTGATATTTCGCTTGGATTACCGTTTGCTTTCAACAAAGCAGCGCAAACCTGAACATCGTTTAGAGATGACCGTAAGCGCGGAGTTATAAGTAAGCAGATACAGTCATAGTACCCACTACCTAAAGGTAGGGGCTTGTGCTTCGTTGCGGACAGCCGATCTGAGCTACGTCTTACATCTGCTCCACTTTAGGCAGCTAAGCCTGCCTGTTTGATATTGATAGCAGCATTTATGTCTCTGTCGT
>JAJDWI010000073.1 GCA_022825665.1 Candidatus Poribacteria bacterium | reverse complement strand
TGCCGAGAGGCTAAACGCCTGTGGATAACGTGTTAGACTACACTTTGTAGCAGTGTTAGATGAAGCAGGAAACGTCAGTTAGAGGCAAACTCTAATGTCCGAACGAAGAACCCCAAGTCTTTAGGCTTGGGAGTATGTCAGTATCCACATATTTGAACGGAATGACGCTATAAAATTTGGATGATATTTACATTATTTACGTTCTATGGATTCAGAGTTTTCAGAGTCAGAGGGAAAATTGAATAATTATTTCATGTGCTACAAACCTATACCAAATATGGTTTCACAGGGTATTTACGACCTATTTAGTCAAGAATGACTCTGAAAATTCTGATTATTCTACCAAACACAGGGACAACGGATTTTAGGATGTGGATTCAACTGATTCCAAAAGTAAATTTTTCCTAATTCTCGTTACTATAGAATGTCATTGATGCCTGTACAATATTGTGCAACATCTAAATCAGCTGCACATCCACGTGCAGCTGATTTCTTTTTATATCTTCAAACACTGTAATTGTAAGGGTTCTCAGGAATTATCTTTGGCACAATAATTGCTGTTAATTCTTAATAATACATTTGTGTGATGTGCTGGGAACAATAATTACAATAAGTATAATATACAAATTGTCTCTATCCTTCATATTTTGGAGAATTACCTTGAATAACAAATTGAACCGAATATTTCGCAAATTGTTCATTTATTCCACTTTGATTATCTTACTTTGTGGAACTGACATTGTGTTTGCAAATGAACCTATTGCCACGATTGGACAACCCTATCCAATGCAAAATGCCTTCCTGAATAATGATACGGTTGTTCGTGTTCTCGCCTCAAAGATGCAGATTGTTGATGCTAACACAGACGTAGTAAAAGATGAATTTGGTGATTTGGAATACTACTTTAATAGTGTAATAAGTGATACAGGTTCCCATGTCGTAATTCAGGATTATTCCAGCAGTACAAAGACTTATGAATTAACCATTTGGGATGTAAACGCGAGGGAACAAATATATTCATGGGGGCATGATGACAATTTTAGAACCGCAGCATTTAGTCCCACAGAAACATTACTCGCAACCTCAGTTAATGACAAGATTCATCTATGGAATTGGCAAACCGGGAACCTTATTGGTACAATGGAAGGTGAACGTCGTCCGATTGAGCAATGCAATTATTATACGGCTCCCAATGGAAAACGGTATAAGACTTCTTGTTCATTTCAAGCACGCAGTCATGATATGTTGTTTACTCCGGATGGTAAGTATCTAATCGTAGCATCACAACGACCAGACATAGAGATCTGGAATGTGGAAACTCTCCAATTGGTAGGACATTTGGGTGTGCATTCGGGTAGTTGGGTAAATGGTGTAGCTGTTAGTCCGGATGGAACATACATCGCATCCTATGATAGCGAACCCGGTTCTGTATATCTGTGGAATTTGCAGTCAGGACAACTTGTATGGAAGCAAAAAAGTGCAATTGGAAGAATATCGGATTTAGTATTCAGTCCTAACAGTCAACGTCTTTATGTTGCAACAGATACGTACGGACTGAGTAGGTCAGGTCAGGATCCATTAGTAGGGTGGAAAGGATGGTATGATAAAGTAAAGGTATTTGATATCCAATCTGGACAACAGATAGATATATTCCAGACACAATTTAAGTCAATACAATCTTTACGAATTTCACCTGACGGAAAAAAGTTACTGCTACTATATCAGGATGGTGAAATAGTGTGGGACATTGAAAATAAAAGAATACACAAGACGTGGGCAGATTTCTCCTATGACCAATCTTATTCAAGGGATGTTGACTTGAGTCCAGATGGAAAAACTGTACTTGCTATGTCAGGAAGTTTTATTAAATCTTGGGACGTTTCTTCACAACAGATGCGACTACTCATTCCTTCCGAAGACTATACATATAATACGATTGCAATCTCTCACGACAGTCAAAAATTTGCTGTTGGTAGAGAACCTTTAGTTGAAATACGAGACCTACATACTGGTGAAATTGAAACACAATTTCCACATTTATTCTTACTGCCTGAAAATATTACCTTCAGTTCATCTGGAAGATGGCTTGCAGTGAAAGGTCATTGGGGACATATAGATATCTTGAATACCGATTTGCCAGAAAATAAACAACGTCTTGAACCGCCCTTTAAACTTCAATTACCCGGTGGACACTACCCAATAGGTTTCAGTAAAAATGAACAATATTTTGCAACTTCAGGACACACAAAAATAGATAATGATAAATCAAAATATTGGATTCTGTTGTGGGAACGGGTGGAGGACACATTTGTCTTTAAATACGCGTGGTTGGGAGGTTTTGCTGCACAACCTATATTCAAGACCGATGCAGATGGTTCAACCGTTTTAGCTGGAAACGGGAGAGATGGTATCCATATATGGAAAATCTTACCAAAAGAACCGATTTTACTATCATCGTTTGATGGAGAATATCCCTTACAATTTAGTGAAGATGGTCGCTATCTATTTGCATACAGTGAATACAACTTTCAAATATGGGACTGGCGGAGGAGCAAGCTTGTCAATCAAGCCTCTTTCCCATGGTATAAGTCTATCAGTCAAGATGGATCACTTTTATTAACGTATGGTGTGCCGGGACAATATCAAATCTGGGATTTAAATCACATGTTGTCCTTCTTACCATATTCAGTTGAACCGAAAGGAAAGCAACTTGTGACACTCGGTCAGATAAAACGAAACCAACTGATGCAGAACTTCCCGAATCCTTTCAACCCTGAAACATGGATCCCATTCCGTCTTGCAGATGAGAGCATTGTGACAATTGACATTCACAGTGCCACAGGAGAACTCATTCGCTCAATATCACCGGGAACAATGAAGGCAGGAGATTATTCCGTGCAATCGGAAGCAGTCCACTGGGATGGTAAGAACAACGACGGTGAACCTGTGAGTAGTGGCGTATATTTCTATACAATTAACACCGATGACTTTTCTGCTACGCGAAAAATGATTATAAGGAAATGAGAAGTTATCATCATATATTCTCTAAATATTGGGGTTTAAAACTATGGTCATTCAGACTATCAAACACAATCGATTATTACTGATTTTCATTGTATTCTTGACAATTTATTTCGTTCAAGAAATACATTACGCACAAGCAAGAGGAAAGATGTTTTGGACAGAATCTTCATGGAATTGGCAGACGAATGAAGGCAAAATCAAACGGGCTAACCTAAACGGTACTGGGGTAGAAGATTTAGTTACAGGTTTGTATAAACCTATAGATATTGAATTAGACCTGCATAATAATAAGATGTACTGGATAGACAATACTGCAAAGTTGATACAACGAGCAAACCTTGATGGCACAAATGTTGAAGATATCTTGATAGGTAAAAGGATTACCTCTCTTGCCATAGATGTTGAATCGGAAAAACTCTATTGGGGAAATGAGATTTTAGAAGTTATTCAATGTGCAAAACTTGACGGTACTAAAATAGAAAACATCAATATAAACAAACTTTGGATTACTGCTGCTAACATTGAACTGGATATAGATTCTGGTAAGATTTACTGGACAGATTATTTTGAAGATGTAATCGCCCGGGCAAATCTGGATGGATCTGAAACTGAAAACCTTGTTACAAAAATTGATGGAGTTAACGACTTAGCATTAGACCTGAACAACCGTAAGATGTACTGGACGGATGTAATACAGGGTAAGATTCATCGCGCAAATCTTAATGGTTTGCAGATTGAAGACATTGTTACAGGATTAAAAAAACCATTCGGTATTACTTTAGATTTGAACTCTCATAAAATATATTGGGTAGATTGGGATTGGGACACTGATACATATAAGATTCAGCGTGCAGATCTTGATGGTTCCAATGTTCGAGATTTATTTACTGGATTGAATCGTCCATCAGAAATAGTATTGGACACGGATGGATTTTACGATGTTACCCCAGATGCAAACAAGGTAACAACCACGTGGGCAAGAGTGAAGTCCAAGTAATATAACAAATAAGGATAGTATGCGATGAATATTCATTTGATGACTTACAAACGGATCGCTATATTCTCTGTGATAATTCTGTTGATTTCTGTTGTACAGACTATCGGTTATGCACAGGGAAGTCCAAAGATATATTGGACAGAATCTGATAAAATAAAGCGGGCTAACCTTGACGGTACTAATGTAGAAAATGTCTTTACAAATGATAACGGGATAAGGGATATCGCTTTGGATATTCAGAACCACAAGATTTACTGGGTTGGATGGACACATAACATCAAACGTGCAAACCTTGATGGAACGGATGTTGAAACTATTTACAATCCGAATGCATTAAATCCAGATAAAGTTGAAAGAATACATTCTCCAGTTACGATCGCATTAGATACAAGGGCAAAACAGATATATTGGGGCAATATGTGGGTACCATGGGGAATGACGCGGGCAGATTTTGATGGAACTAATATAGAAGATTTTACAATATTACCTGTGGATGGAGGTGTCTTTAATATTAGAGTGGATGCTGAAGACATTAAACTTGACGTGAAGGAAGGTAAGATATATTTCCAAGATTCTCTAAATGATAATATAGCACGTGTTGACATGGACGGGTCAAATTATGAGAGACTTCCTCATTCCACTCCATTTCATGACAAGATAGCTCTTGATTTGATTAACCGGAGAATGTATTGGACAACAAACATCAGAGGAGAGATACGATCATCTTTCCTTAATGGAAAAAATATTGATACGCTCCTTACAAATCTGAACTATCCTACTGAAATAGCTTTGGATATTCACTCACAAAAGATTTACTGGACAGAAAGGAATTTCAAAACAGAGAAGAGCATGATCCGATGTGCTAACCTTGACGGTACAAATGTAACTGATATTCTGACTGGATCGAATAATGTTGGAAGTATCGCTTTGGATACAGAAGGTGTTTACGGAGTAAAGCCTGATAAGACTAAAATAACCACCTGGGCTAATGTTAAAACCCAGTAATTCCTACTGGTTTAAGAAAAAGTATGGGTAATCAAGTTATTACAATCAAACGTATCGCGTTTATTACGGTGACGGTCTTATTGATTTCTATTTTTCAAGGATTGTGTTATGGACAAGGAAGAGGAAAGATATATTTTGCAGGATCCGGGAAAATCAGACGGGCAAATTTAAATGGTACTGCTGTTGAAGATGTCATCACCGATCTGGAATCACCGTTTGATATAAAATTAGACCTACATAACAGTAAATTGTATTGGGTTAACTTCCGTCCACCAAAGATCTATCGTGCTAACTTAGACGGTTCAAATATTGAGTTAATCATTGATGGTGGAAATCAAAATGAAATGGACAAGGACATGCTAAAGTTTCCATACTCCATTGCCATTGACACTGATACAAAAAAGATATATTGGGGTAGAAAAGCCTTTCCTTGGAAAATACGACGTGCAGACTTTGATGGAAATAATATAGAAGATGTTTTATTCAGACCAATGGTTGATGCTGAAAATCTTGTGCTTGATTTAAAAGATGGTAAGATATATTTGACAGATTCTTTTAATGATAATATCACACGCGTAAACCTTGACGGATCTGATTATGAAGAACTTGGTATTTTACGACCTGCACCGAATGGGCTTGCACTCGATCCAAACAATCGTAATTTATATTGGACCGATATCTGGCTTGGTAGAATTGAAAAGTACTCGATTAATGAAAAGAAAGTTGTAACCCTTATTAAAGAATTGCTCAGACCAGATGATATCGCTTTATATATCCGTTCTGGTAAGATGTACTGGGTTGAAGAGGAAAGAGGAACACAAAAGAAAAAAATCAGAAGCGCAAAACTTGACGGTTCGAATGTAACTGATATACTGACTGGATTTGATCATATAACTGGTATTGCCATAGACCCTGGTGAACTTTACGATGTGACACCAGATATAGATATGTTGACAACTACATGGGCAAACATAAAAGCACAATAATTGAGACAATTACACGATAGGCTTCCCAATTTGGTACGGTAACTTAGCCGTACCATTTTTTATTGCACTTTCAATTTTATGTTGTTATTATGGTTGTAGATAAGAATAGAACATCATCGGAGACTTGTATGAAAAAATATCGTATTGCAATTATCGGCTTAGGTGGTATGGGTGGACACCATGCACAAGCAGCAAAGTTGGAAACAAACTGTGAACTTGTCGCAGGCGCAGAGATAAATCCTGATCGAGCGAAAGCTTGGGGTGAACGATTTGGAGTCAACGCAATCTATGACGACTATGAAAAGATGCTTGATGAGCAAGAACCTGACATCGTCATCATACCCACGCAAGCACCCATGCATCATCCTCCTACAATCGCAGCTGCACAACGCTGTATCCACGTCTTCTGTGAAAAACCGATTGCACTCAACCTCATTCAAGCCGATGAAATGGTCGAAACCTGTGATCGAAACAGTGTAAAGTTTGCCATTAACCACATCAAACGTGCAAGCCCTTACAATCGTCATGTCCTTTCACTCATTCAGAAAGGAGAAATCGGTGATGTCGTCTTGATGAAGGCAACAGATAAAGGTGGACGTAAAGTAGGCAATTCATTGATGGAAATGGGGACACATCTCTACGATTGGTTACGTCTATTTGGTGGAGATGTTGAATGGACACATGCCCACCTTGTACAGTTGGATGGACGTGAATCAACTGTTGATGACATAAAACATACACAAGAGGTACACCCGAATGATCGTGATGCTGGACTTGTTCTCGGAGAACGCGGTCACGTAGCCTTTCGGTTTAAGAACGAAATCCATGCTGATGTACAATTCCTTGCCCAACCTGAAACCAACGATAACGCTTACGGTATTGATATAATCGGAACAGAAGGTCGCATCGCAATCCGAGAAAGTGTCGGTACTACAATGTTCATTCATAAAGGACAACATAAAACACCAGCACAACAGTGGGAACCAGTACATCTTACAGAAGAAGATATGGATGATAACGGAAAGCAACGAGATAAAGGTTCTATTCGTCTTCTATTACAACGTTTAATGCTACGCGATCTCATTGAGGCAATAGAAGAAGATCGCGATCCTTTTGCAAGTGGTAGGGATGGTAGAGATTGCCTGGAAATGATTCATGCGACATGGGAATCACATCGGCAGAAAGGTCGGGTGTATATGCCATTAACACCACGCGAACACCCGCTTGAAAGATGGAAGACAGACGGAAGCGATTGATACCATATTACTGAGAAAAGGAGACTATTGAAATGGCAATTACGATATGTTCTCGGTGCAATTCAGATAAAATCATACCAAATTTGACAATTACTGATCGCTTTGAGGAATGGCATGATGATTATTTAGCGATTGAAATTCATAGTAAACCTGATGCATTGGTCTTCAAAGGAACTCATAGGGAGCTCATAAGAGCAACTGTCTGTGGAGAATGTGGAAACATTGATCTCACTGTGGACAATCCAAAAACGTTATGGGAAGCATATACAAAAAGAAAAAACACTTAGGATTATATGGAGGAAAAGATGAAAAAACGAAAGTCTTTTTTCGGTCCTTCTAAGGATGAAATTTGGTCTCAGATTGCTGCTGACATTGATGGAGAATATATAGATGGTGGGTTTTGGAAAAAGGATGTACTCATTTATAAATATGAAGAATGGCAAATTCTGCTTGATACATATACAGTTTCAACCGGTAATTCATCGCAGACATATACTCGGATGCGAGCACCATTTATAAATAAAGACGGTCTATATTTCAAGATTTCACGTGAAGGATTCTTCAGTTCAATCGGTAAATTCTTCGGAATGCAGGATATAATAATAGGCGATAAATTTTTTGATGACGAGTTTGTAATCAAAGGTAATAATCCTGAAAAGATAAAGCTACTACTTGCAGAACCGAAGATTAAGGAATTATGTCAAAAACAACCACATATACATTTCTCTATCAAAGATGATGAAGGTTGGTTCGGTACTGAATTTCCTGAAGGTGTTGATGAATTATATTTTATTTGTGGCGGGGTTATCAAAGAAACTGAAAGATTAAAGAATCTGTTTGGCTTGTTTTGTATAACTTTACAACGGTTGGTTCAAATAGACTCTGCTTATGAGGATGATCCGCAAGTTCAATTGAAATAGATTTTGCAAAAAGACAAAAATGTTGACACATACATACATATATGATAGACTTCTAAACGCTATCGGAACATATCTCAAAATGGATAAAACATGGAGTCACGTTTGTGAAACAGATTGATTCAAACCAATCAGGTTTAACCCTGGTACAAATACTAATAGTTGTAGTTATAATAGCGGTCATTGCTGCTGTTTTATTAGCACCACGGTTGCTTGGGCAAGCAGGTCGCGCGCTCCAAACACGTGCTGCTGAAGATATTGAGACACTTGGTATTGCACTTGATCGGTATGCAAAAGACAGTGGGGATTATCCTTCTACAGAACAAGGATTGAAGGCACTTTGGGAAACCCCTGAAGAACCTCCAATACCAATTAATTGGTTAGGTCCATATCTTCAAATCCCTATAACTGAGGACCCTTGGGGAAATCAATATATTTATATTCGTCCAGGTGTTCATGACCCTTACGGTTATGATTTGCTCTCATTTGGGAGTGATGGCGTAGAAGGTGGATCAGGTGAAGCTGAAGATGTTGTCAGTTGGATTCGTCGTGATGAATAACATAATCTATGTCAATATACTGTTATACTCAACGATGCCATAAAGCAATTGCTTATTGTGAAGGGAATAATCAACATGAAAATAACCGATATAGAAGTAATCAAGGTTCGAGTGCCGTATCACGATGGCATATATGAATTGATGACTCGTCGAAATCTTTATCAGATTGATCATGTTTACAAAGTACATACTGACGATGGTATCACTGGAATTGGTGACGGATCATTTCAATCGGAAGAATCTATTCAACGATTTATTGGAAGAAATCCTTTTGAGTTTATGAGTGGTTGGGCACCAACACCTCTTCAGCAAGCATTTTATGATATTATGGGAAAATCGCTTGGTGTACCAGTGCATCAACTATTAGGTGAAAAAGTTAACGACAAAGCATCTTTCGGCTATTGGTCAATAGATATGACACCTGAGGAATGGGCTGCTGAGGCTAAACATGCTTACTCCATCGGATATCGACTCCATAAAATCAAAGCACGACCTTGGTTTGAGGTGCGTGAGCAAGTTGAAGCTATCACAGAAGTCGTCCCAGATGATTTCCAACTTCGTGTAGATGCTAACGACTCATTTGAGACTCCAGAACGTACGCTTGAGGTCGTCCGTCAACTAAAAGATTTCAATATTGAATCTTTTGAAACACCAATACCCCAGTCTGATATAGCAGGATACCAAGAGATAAAACAACACACAGATATGCCGATTACAATACACTTCGGAAATCCTGATCCAGTGAAAGCTATTCGTGCAAAAATGAACGATTCTTTTATAATCGCCTATCCTGATTCACGCGCAGCAAATGCTAAACGGGAAGCAATTATCTCCGACGCTGCACATCTACCGGTATGGATTCAGATTGTCGGTCTTGGTATTACGACGTGTTATGTCATGCATCTCGCTGCAGTAATGAAAAATGCGACAATGCCTGCGATTACTTTAAATGCATTACGCGCTTATGATATTGTTACCCCTTCGACCATTCCACTCAATGAAGGATACATCACAATACCCGATAAACCGGGGTTGGGAGTTGAATTGGATGAAAACGCACTTGACAACTGTCGTGTTTAATTGCATTTTGACATAATAGGAGGAAATATGATGAAAACAGCCATATTGTGTCTATCAATTCTAATGTTCGGAGTAGTTTTTTCTGTTCAAGCAGCTAAACTTGGCTTAGCAAGCGCATGGTTATTTGAAGAAAATGGTGGAAAAGTAGCTAAAGATATTGTCGGTGGACACGATGGTGAAATTAAAGGGACTGTGAAATGGACAGATAACGGAAAATTTGGTGGAGCATTAGATTTTCCTGGCAAGGGTGATAGTTACATCCGTGTTGACCACGATGACGTTTTCAATTCAGACCCATATACCTTTGTCGCTTGGGTTAAGTTAAATGCTGCCTCGTGGCAGTACGTAGTCTGGCGGAATGGGGATGTTTGGCCCGAACCAGAAAATGTCCGTCACCTTGATATATGGATACACCAAGATGATTTCCCTGTATTTATGTGGCATGTTAACGGACAAGTTGGTCGAATTGATGGAAAAACCATCGTTGCGGATGGTGAATGGCATCATATTGCCAAAGTCTATGATGGTAAGAAGGTTCAGATGTTCATTGATGGTAAACTTGATGGAGATGCCGCAAGTGGTGGAAGCCTTGATACCAGTAAATCACCGATTTGGATAGGCGCGCGTCCCGGAGATGTCGCTGCTACCGGACTCTTTGATGATGTAGGGTTCTTTACAAAAGCACTTACTGAAGCACAGGTAAATGATGTCATGGATAACGGGTTAGAAGATTATGCTGCTGTTGAGGCGGCAGGAAAAGCAACCACAACTTGGGGGTTGTTGAAAACTAAAAAGTAAATGAAGTAGACACATTGTGTGTCTAACAGAAATGGAGATAACGAAATATGCAAATGCACGTTGGTGGTCAATGGGTTGATAAATCAAATAAAATAGATGTCCTGAGTCCTTTTGACGGTTCTGTTGTTGATACTGTTCCAAAAGGTGATGCCAGCGACGTTGAAACAGCGATACAAACTGCAGAACGCGGTGCAAAAATCATGGCAGGGTTGACAGGTTATGAACGTTATGAGATATTACGCAAAGTCGCTGACTTGATGGTCGAAAAGGTGAATGAACTTGCCGAGGTTATCACTCGCGAAGAGGGGAAGATAATAGGAGAGGCAACAGTTGAAGCGACACGTGCTTCAGAAATCATTGCACTTTCTGCCGAAGAAGCGAAACGTTTAACCGGTGAAACAATACCGCTTGAAGGAGCACCAGGGGTAAAAAACAAACTTGGTTTTACAGTGCGTGTGCCTTGTGGTATTGTTGCAGGTATCAGTCCGTTCAATTTTCCGTTACACCTTGTCTGTCATAAAGCCGGTCCTGCGATTGCTGGTGGAAACGCTATCATCATCAAACCAGCCACAGACACACCACTATCTGCATTGAAGTTGGTTGAACTCTTTTTGGAAGCAGGAACACCTCCAGAAGCGATTCAGTGTGTTACAGGTCCCGGAGGAGAAATTGGGGATACACTTTGTGCTGATCGACGCGTTAGGAAGATTACCTTTACTGGCAGCCGCGATGTCGGTGAACATATCTGTAAAGTGGCAGGATTGAAAAGGGTTACAATGGAACTTGGGTCAAACTCACCACTAATCGTTATGCCAGATGCGGATCCGGAAAAGGTAGCACGTGCTGCAGCAGCGTCCGGATATTCTAATGCGGGTCAGGTCTGTATCTCTACGCAACGTGTCATCGCACACGAAAAAATATACGGTGATTTCTTGGATGCGTTCCAAGCAGAAGTATCACAAATCGGTATTGGAAATCCGTTGGAGTCCGGTGTTCGTATGGGACCGATGATCCGTGAAGGAGATGCTACAAGAGTTACCGAATGGATTAAGGAGGCTGTTGCCGATGGAGCAGAACTCCTCACAGGTGGTGAAAAGCAGGATCAGTTTGTTACACCTGCTATCCTTGCTAATGTAAAACCGGAAATGAAAATCTCTTGTGACGAAGTATTCGGTCCTGCTGTCGGTGTGACGCGTGTCAAGGACATTGACGAAGCAATCGCCCTTGCGAACGATACAAATTACGGACTGAGTGCAGCAATCTTCACACAGAATGTTGATTGGGCAATGCGGTTTGTCCGTGAGGTAGACTCTGGGAACCTTATGGTTAACTGGGGTACTCAGTGGCGTGCAGATTTGATGCCGTATGGGGGCGTTAAAGAAAGCGGCATGGGCAAAGAAGGTCCTAAATACGCTATTGAAGAGATGACAGAATTAAAGATGGCTGTCTTCCATTTGGAATAGTTTAGTTATTGGTTAAAATTAATTGTATAAGAATTATCATATCCATTCTATCACAGCGTATAGACATATTTCTTCTAATGGAAAGACACGCGGGGAGAAACCCGAAGTGTTAATCACGAACTATGAACACTGGAAAAAGAGCGAATAGAGCCGGTAATCAACTGGCAGAATTTGTTGAAAACTTACTTCAGGATTATGGATATGTCAAAGTCACACCTATACGATTCTTGGCACTCTGTTCTCTCGAACAACCCATATACGCAAAAGAATGCCATACTGGAAAACACTCTACGGAGGTAGTCGTCGTGTTGACTTCATCTTGTATCACCCAGTAAAATGGTCTGGATGCCTTGTTATTGAATGTAAATGGCAATCAAGTGGGGAAGCACAGATCAAAAGTATCCATACTTCGTAGAATCGACAAATAAGAACCCAGAACAAGCAATCTTTGTTATTGATGGGGATGGTTATTCAGGGCGTTCAAAGGATTGGCTACAAGGACAAGTTGGCAAAGGAAGAATTCTTCATGTTTTAAATCAAGGAGAATTTGCCCGATTTGCATCACAAGGTAACTTGTGAGGTCAAATTTAACCCATTCCAAATCTACTAATTGCGTTTTCAAAACACTTGATACTTGTTTGTGTCCAATAAGGAATTAGTATGGAAAACAATATTAATTGGAATTGTGAAGAAGATGGAAAATGCTATATAAAAAATGTCTTAATAGATTGGGCGATATTTAATGAATGTTTTTCACCAACAAAAATTAAGATAAGTGATATAGATGGTGTTGTTGAACATAATGGTTGGTTTCTCTTTATAGAAGTGAAACAATATACTAAAAAAATTCCCCAAGGACAAGATATTCTATTTGAAAAATTAACCGAAATTTCTGATCGTATAACTGTCCTTCTTTTACATACTCAAGGAGCAGCTGGAAATCTGGATATTCGGGAATATGCTATGTATCAAAAAGGAGAAATGATACGAAATTGGAGACCGACAAATATCGAGAAAATAAAGAATGTAATAACAAATTGGTTTCAGGAAGTAAGACGACGAGAACTACGTGAAAATTAATTTAACCAATCCCAAAACTACTTATTGCGAATTTTTTATAGAAAGGGTAGATTTACCAAATTAGATCTATCAAACAAGTATTTAGGAATCGGTATTGATGTATTACAGTCTATCTCATAAATTGCACCCGATCTCTTGCAGAAAATCACATCTTCATCGTAGGGGCGAGGTTGTCTCGCCTGTAGAAAGGGTGTTTCTAATCGGGCGGGGAGACCCCGCCCCTACAATTGATTTATGAGATACGTTCTACTTATTTGCTGACTTCACACAACGGAATCCCTCATTAGGGTTTGTATCGGTTGGTTTGCGCCAGTTACGTTTTGCAATACGAGAACTTTGAGCACTACTAAGCCAAGAACCACCTCGCAATACACGGTTGTTCTTTAGAGTAATGAAATTATTCAGGACATCATCAAGACTGCTTGCTCCTGCAATCGGATTAGCAGGTGGGGAATTGACATAGTAATTCTCTTCATAACTATCAAGACACCACTCACGCACATTGCCTACCATATCGTATAATCCATATTTGTTGGCTGGATAAGCTCCAACAGGAGTAATTTCCTTGTCTGTACCATCAAAGTAATTCGCATTGGCTGGATCAATTGTATTTCCCCAAGGATATTTATTACCTACCAATCTACCACGTGCTGCTTTTTCCCATTCAGCCTCTGTCGGCAACCTTTTTCCAGCCCATTTTGCATAAGCCATCGCAGCGTACCAACTCACATATACAACGGGATACTCATCCTTACCAGCAGGGAAGTCATTACCAAACCAATCCGCTAAGTAATATCCATCGTGATATTCACTCAAAATCTGGTCTTTTTGCCACCGTGGATTAGCATCAATGAACTGCTTATATTGCCCATTCGTCACCTCAAATCTATCTATATAATAAGCATCAAGATGGACAGTATGTATGGGTTTTTCATCAAGACTACCATTACTGCTACCCATCTGGAATTCACCTGCTGGAATGAGTACCATGTCAGGAAGAATGTCTTCCAGTTTAAATTCATAAGGTATTTTCACCAAAGAACTAATTGGTTCACCTCCACGTGTTGCAGGATGAAAGGTGGATTCCTTTAGTGCTTCAATCGAAGCTTCTTCCAACCCAAAACCGAGTTGAGTAAGTGCCTTAATATCGACTGCCTTACCACTTTCATCAATAGTTGCTGACAGAACAACTCTACCTTCCTTTTGTGCTATTATAGCTTCTTGTGGATAAACTGGTTTTTGCGGGTTTTTGAAACGAGGAGGTATCTCAATGTTAGTCTTGTTGGGAAGATCTGGAACTATGTCAGCTACCAGATAGTTTGTGAACAGAAACATAAGACAGATAATTGTGGTTATTTTATTGATACCTTTCATTATGTCTCCAATTTTTAATGATATGTAAAGAAAAAGTAGGCGCGTCCTCTGTAGAAGGAATGCGCCTACTTTATACGAATACTTGTGTTGACTGACAGAGAACTTATCTGCGATTACGCTTCTTCTTCTTCCGTTTTAGATGCAGCAATAACTTTCTGTGCAACATCATCAGGAACTACTTCATAATGTGCGAATTCCATTGTAAAGTTACCACGAGCACTCGTCAAAGATCTCAAGTCAATAGAATAACGGAGCATCTCGGATTGAGGTACCATAGCCTGTATAATCTGTTTTTTACTGACCTGTTCAACACCCATCACCTGTCCACGTCTGCCGTTTAGATCACCGATAATGTTCCCCATAAACTGTTCGGGAACAGAAATTGATACATTCATAATCGGTTCAAGTAAACAAGGTTCGGCTTGTTGTACTGCGGTTGCAAACGCCATTGAACCTGCGATTTGGAACGCCATATCCGATGAATCGACATCGTGGTATTTTCCATCATGTAAGTCAATTTGGATATCAACTAATGGATAACCTGCGAGGACACCAAGTTCCATTCTTTGACGTATACCTTTTTCTACAGCTGGAATATAGTTGGATGGAATCACGCCACCTTTAATGCTGTTAATAAACTCAAATCCTTCACCGCGTTCCAAAGGTGCAAGATTAATGGTAACATCTCCGAATTGTCCTTTACCACCTGATTGTTTTTTGTGCCGTTCTTGGATATTTTGCACACGTCTGCGTACAGTTTCACGATAAGGCACTTTAGGGGTCGCAACCTGTGTCTCAACACCGAATTTCTCTACAATCCGATCGCGATTCACTGTAATATGGAGATCACCAAGACCTGAAACTAAGAGCTGCTTTGTTACGTCATTCCGTTCAATTTGGAAAGATGGGTCCTCTTCACTAATCCGTGTTAGAGCAGTCATAAGTTTCTCGTCATCACCTTCCCGTGCCGGTGAAATAGCATAGGAAATAACCGTGTTTGGAAACTCAATCCCTGGTAATTTAATAGTGGCATCTCTGTCACACAAAGTGTCTCCTGTATGTGTTGCAGCGAGTTTGGTCAATGCACCTATATCACCTGCTGGGATATTTGGTGTGTTGATGGCTTGCTTACCATTCATGAATGTTGGTTTTCCAAGACGTTCTACACCACCTTTTGTGGAATTTGCCACTTGTACATCACCTGTCAATGTTCCGGAATAAACACGGAAAAGACTAAGTTGACCTGAAAAAGGATCTGCAATTGTTTTGAATACAACTGCAGACATAGGAGCGTCTGTTGAGGGTTCACGTGTTTTGGATTCGTCTTCAACATCTTCTACAGCACCGACCTGAACAGGAGATGGACAACAGCTAACAATCATATCCATCAGTTGTTGAACGCCTATGTTTTTCAACGCAGAACCACATAATACTGGTACAAACTGGTTTTCAGAAATACCCGTTTGTAAACCGTTCTGAATTTCCTCTTCAGAGAGTTCACCTTCAAAGAACTTCTCAATGAGTTCATCATCGCTTTCTGCTGCAACTTCAACAAGTGCTTCACGATATTCTTCAGCGACACTTGCTAAGTCGTCAGGTATATCGGTTTTCGCGACCGGGGCATTTCCGTTAGGTTCAAGAAACGCTGCATTCTGGATCACATCCACAACACCTGAAAACTGATCCTCTTTCCCGATTGGGATTTGGACAGGAACAGCACGTGTTTCTAATATATCCGATATACTTGCTAAAGCGTTATCGAAACTTGCATTCTCTTTATCCATCTTGTTGATGAAGAGGATTCGTGGTAGTTTATATTTATCCGCTACTTCCCATACCTTTTCAGTTCCCCCTTCTACTCCTGTTGTAGCATCCACTACGACGATAACAGCATCAACGACTCGTAGTACACCGTGAAGATCACCATAAAAATCTTCTGCACCGGGAGTATCAATAAGGTTGAGTTTATATTCTCCCCATTCCGATATACACACTGAACAATTGAGTGAAGTTTTGCGTTCTATCTCATCCGAGGCATAGTCAGCTACCGTGTTTCCATCATCCACGGAACCCATTCGCTCAATGGCACCGCCGTTATAGAGCATTGCTTCAATTAGGGATGTCTTACCGGATCCCGAATGAGCAATTATACCGATATTCCGAATTTCTTCTGTTCTGTATTGTCTCATTTTATCCTATGTTCTCCTTTTGTCACCATACGGAATAGGTCAAACTATGCCGTTTAAAGATATTATATTTTAGCATATATGACATATAAATTTCAACAAAAACCTACACGCTAATTTACATTCACACAAATTTATATTCTGGTTTGAACGGTTATATTTTTTAGTAATATTTGTGATTATTTATACACTTTAGTAGATGCAGTTAGAAATCGCACCATTAGCGTCAATTTAGTGATTCTTGCCAGTCTGAATTGCTTGTTGTCTGAACCAGGATGGACAGGATTACAAGATGGACAGGATTAGGAGTTGGTAAGTATATATTCCGTTGTCCAGGATGAAGGACTACCTTTTGCAAAGGAACATTGACATATAAATCTCTTATCCTGCAAATCCTATAATCCTGTAAATCCTGGTTCAGACATAATACATGTCGGAGGGTCACTTTGCTCGTTCCGACCTACAGGACTGTATGAGAGAGAATACGGGCGAGGAGACCTCGCCCCTACGAGAATGTCCGAGGTGCAATGAATTGCGCGACTACAAACGCGTTTTCTCTTTAAATTGACGCTAATGGTGCGGTTAGAAACCGCACCTACCAAGAGGTGTGGACATATTTTGGATTTCACTATAACATTCAATACCATATTCTATTTTCATGGGTTATAATGTACACCAATCTAATAGTATATAAAGGATATTAAAATGAATGTGTTATTCTTTGCACTCGGTTCAGGTTTTAGTCTTCTGAGTGTATTATTTGGTGCTTTCGGGGCACATACACTCAAGAAGCAACTAACACCAGAGATGTTGGATATATTTGAGGTTGCGGTGCGATATCAGATGTATCACAGTATAGGATTAATTGTTGTTGCTTGGGCAATATCGCAGTGGCAAAACTCAATCACAAATGCTGCAGGATGGTGCTTTGTTGCCGGTATTCTTATTTTTTCAGGTAGTCTATATATCCTTAGTCTGACAGAGATTCGTTGGCTTGGTGCAATCACACCTATTGGTGGATTGGCATTTATCGCTGGTTGGGGATGTTTGGTAGCTGCAGCCTTTCGCCAGTAACCCCAGACATAACATGGAATTGACCTTTACTGTATAAATACAAAGTAAGAAGTAAGTTCAAGGATTCCTTTGTGAGATTTTGTCCCAATCCCAGAGTACAATTGTTCCGTCTTCGCAGGCACTTACTAATGTCTTTCCTCTCTCAATAAAAACCATGTCTGTTATCTTATGGAGCCAACTACTATGTCCTGTATGTGTTGACAGAAGTTGACAAGTTTGGACATCATATAATTGGAAACTATCCCATCCCGCAACCACAAGTGTTTTGCTATCAGGTGAAAATAAAATAACATAATTACCTTTCTCAGTTTGGCATTTTCTAAGCAGCATACGATTAGTTAGATCCCATAGATAGATCGTCCCATAACTCGAACTTGCGAGAATCTTCCCGTCAGGTGAAAATGCTAAAGCATTTGTGCTTATATTATGACCAGTGAGTGTAAATTTGAGGTCACCTGTATCTACATTCCATAGGTTTATTTGTTTACTTTCACCTCCACTTGCAAGTAATCTTCCATTTGGAGAAAATGTTAAAGCATCTACAATATCTTTATGTCCTGTTAGTTTATGTCTGGGACGATTTACATTAGATTTTGTGACATGTCTCTCCAAGAATGACTGCGGTGGGTCTGTAATATCCCACAATTGAATTGTCCCAATTTGATTATTTTTTGAAGTGATAGCTAACATTTTTTCCTCTGGTGAAAATACAAGCAACAACCTGGAACGATTTTTCGGATATCCATGCTTCTTTATGATACCACGGTATCTGTTTTTGTTGATATCCAACAACCTAATATCCTTACCGAAAGCATCTTTCATTGCGAGTATTGAGGCATTTGGTGAAATAGTCTCATGAGTTACATATCCTTTCAAGTATGATACCGATTTCTGATGTCCTATATCTACATTCCAGTGTTGAATCTGAGGTTGTAAGTTAGATACACTTATAATTGTATTTTCATCAGCTGATGCTGCTATACCTGAGATCTCATCTATATATCCTGTACAAATGAATTGAAGGCTACCTGTGGAAGTTTCCCAGCCACGGATTGTGTTATCTTCACTCGCTGAGAGTAAAAGTTCTCCATTTGGTGAAAATGCTAACGCGGTTATCTCGTCTTTGTGTCCTTTGAGTTCTAACATAGGATAGTAATTACCAATAATACCTCTCAAACCTTGTTGATTCTGTGTAGCATTCCATAAGGATATAACACCATTATCTCCGCCCCCTGCTAAGAGTTTACTATTCGGTGAATAAATTAGAGTATTGAAGCCAGCTATCTCCTTAAATGTCGCCCGATGCGTTGTTGTGTCAATGTCCCATATTTTGATACTATAATTATCGCAACTTGCTAAGGATTTTCCATCATGTGAAAACGCTAAATCAGATAACAATCTTTGTTTATGGCTTGTTAGGGTTAACAGATGTTCTCCAGTATCAGTCTTCCAAACATTAATTCGATCGTCTTTTTTTCTTTCGTAGTATGATGTTGCGAGAAAATGACCATCTGGTGAAATTACGATACCGTCAATATCCTCTTCCTTAAAATCCATATCTATTTTTTTAACTGTTGGCATTTCTGTTGAATTTTCTTCAAGAGACTTGACATATACTTTTTCAATGATACCGTCTCCTTTACTTAGCAAGTCTGTTGTAACAAGTACTGTTCCATTTTCAGAGAAATGCGCGGCGTGAAAACGTTGATCTTTTTCCATTGGAATAATGCCAACAAGTTCTCCAGTATCTATTTTCCAACGTAAAATTGCACCTGCAGAACTTGCACCAGTAAGCATCTTTCCATCTGCTGAAAAGGCAATGTCTTTGATATCTTCTCTTTCTCCCTTGAATAAAGCGATTTCCTTTCCAGTATTAGCATCGTGCATCCATACTCCGATAGTTGTCGCAACGGCAAACCGAGTATTATCTGGTGACACCTTGATGTCATTTACCTTTCCTTTTCCAAGACGAGTTTTCGCTCCGTATGGCAATTCCCAGTTGGAATAGTCAACCTCGGATGGCTGAAGGGTTATGGTTGATAGACCCCCTCGTTTTGGCACACCACTAATGATGAAAGTCAATAGAAGGACAACAAAAGCTACTATGAGAATTGTAAAGAAGAGACGTGTTGATTTCACCAATAAACTCCTTTTTTGTTCATAGTTTTTATATCATTTCCATGGTATGAATTTACTACCGATCCTGTGACGCTACCAAATTATTTTTAGGTTTTACTATAAGCAATACAATATGTTAGAAATTGCGATTTGAAAGAATTAACACTTTAATTTTCTGATGGCACGCGGAACGTGTCTACTATTATTAATTGCTGACTTGTTTAATTGTCTCCCAATTCCATAGAAGCATAGTACCATCCATGCTTGCGCTGATTAAGGTTTTTCCGTCATCTGTAAATGCCAAAGCATTTACCCAACTGGTATGTCCTGTGTGTGTTGATAAAAGTCGACACGAATGTGCATCAAATAACTGGATTTTACCGCTATAGGTACCACTTATAAGCTTTTTGCCATCAGGAGTATACTTCAGGACATTAGGTGTTTCCACATCAAGATTTTCAGTTAACTGCTTTCCAGTTGCGATATCCCACATAGTAATAGACCGATTATCATCCCCACTTACGAGTATTCTTCCGTTTGGTGAAAACTTAATATCATTTATTTTTCCTTTACCGAGACGTGCTTTTGCTCCTTCGGGTAATTCCCATCGTGAAAATTCAGTATTTGATGTATGTATTGTAACCTCTGAAGTATCTCGATTTGTTAAGATGCGAACAAACACAGTTAGTACGAGGATGGCAACCATTATAAAAAGTATGATTAAAAAGAGGCGCGATGTTCTCATCACAAATTCCTATGTAAAAAGTTCTCAATAGTTTACCACATATTCCCATTATGGTACAATTCGTAATTCCTTGGACACTTTGGTAGGTTCGGTATCCTAACCGAACCATAAGCGTCAATTTAGTGATTCTTATCCATCTGAACCAGGATTTTCAGGATTTCAGGATTAGGAGTTGGTGAGTATATATTTCGTTGTAAAGGACGAAGGACTACCTTTTGCAAAGGAACATTGGCATACAAATCTCTTATCCTGCAAATCCTATAATCCTGTCCATCCCGGTTCAGACATAATACATGTCGGAGGTCGCTATGCTCGCTCCGACCTACGTACAATGTTTGTGTTTTGATTGTAAATACATCGGTTTTTGCTCCTTCTAAAAACGTACACAAAAAGGCTGTTTTTCGTTTCTGTGTACGTTTTGTTTTTTGGGGTTATGCCTGTCTGGGTCTGGGTTTATAGGTGTGTACGATACTTTTTGAAAATTTGACTTTTGTACGTTTTTATCTGCTTGGTTATGGTCGGTTTTTGGGTAGACAGTTTTTGACTGACGGGTGTGGGTTTTTGTTGAGAATGTGAGGTGTATTCGGTTTCTGTTTTTCATAGTGGTAATATTATAACAGGTGTTGGGAAGGAATGTGAAGGGGTTGTGGAGATTGAAACAATATGTTTCATGTATGTTTGGTGTAGTTTTCAGTTATCAGTTGTCAGGATTCGCCTGAATTGCTAAACCAATTGCATAGATTGCTTTGTTATTCCTGGGCAACGATGGTTAAGGGTAGGCTTGTTGATCTGCCAGCACCATCTACACATGTCAATTCATGTTTTCCAGCAACGGGGGTTAGGAATGTTGGTTCTACTGCTTTTCCTTTAAATACGAGTTCTCCGTTTAGAAACCAAAAGAGATCTTGTGTATCACCCGACACAGAAGCGGATAAGCGGATTTTTTGATACTCAGGTGGGATATTACTACGGATATGATAGACTGTGTCACGAGATGGTGACAGAATTATTGGTCGGGTACCAGTAATTAGTCTCGTGCAGTCTGCATTGTGTTTAGGTAGAAGAGGCACTCCGAATCCATTTGCATTCATCCATGTCGCAACATCTGCTGGTAACACCGCAATTTTTTGGTCACTATACTGTTTCCCATGACGACATGATGAACAGAGTCGTTCACCATTGGTATCATCTACCTGAATTGTTTTGTGTATGTGGCATTCCCGTGTCGTGGAAACACCGGGAATATAAACATCTGAAATTGAAGTTAGGCAGTGAGAGGAAAGAGGTAAGCCACTCAAAGCACAGACAAGACGGTTTCTTAAAGATGGTGGTTTGCTATACCATTTATTCGACTTATCACCAGAGAGTGCTGTGAATAAAGCGAATAGGATTGGTGCTGCTGCATCAGCACCGCTAAGTATTGGGTTACCAGTTGCATTGAAGTTTCCGATCCAGACCCCGATAGTCAGTTCTGGAGAGTACCCTATACTCCATGCGTCTCTATGTCCATAGGAAGTCCCTGTTTTCCATGCCACTTTTGGAATAGTACTGGTCAGCTCATAAGTTTCAGGATAATCAGGTCGTTTTAAGTTTGTTAGCATTTCGGTGACGATCCAACATGTCTCTGATCGTAATAGTTGTGCTTCTGGTGAAGGAGTGGATATGGACTGAAGAGAATAAGGATTGTGGAAATTAGTCTTTTTCTCTTTATCAAGTATCACTTGATAGGGTGCGAACACTCCCATATTTGCTAAGCCAGCATAGAGATTTGTCAATTCAAGCAGATTTACTCCGCATCCACCAAGTACAAAAGAGAGCCCATAATCTTCTTTCTTAGAAAGTGTGGAAATATATGCGTGTTTAAGAAATTCATAAAGACTGTCCTTTTGCATTTTGGCAAGGAGATTGACTGCAGGAACATTGAGGGAACGTGCTAAAGCATTTCTGGCTGTAACGTGTCCTGTATGTTTACCATCAAAATTTACAGGTGAGTATCCGTTATAATCTACGGGTACATCAAACAGGAGTGTCTGAGGTGTAATATATCCTTTATCAATAGCAAGCGCATAGATAAAGGGTTTGAGTGTTGATCCTGGTGATCGTATTGCAAGTGTTCCGTTGACTTGTCCATCCGATTCTGTATCAAAAAAGTCAGGGGAACCGACCATTGCGAGGACTTCACGACTTTTTGTATCAAGAATTACAATGGAACCTGCTGATATACCTTGTGCTTGCAGAGGACGCATATATTCACGTAAAATTCGTTTAGCGGTTTCTTGATAACGTTGACTAATGGTTGTCTGTATCCGATATTTGTTTATATTTTGAGATGTGCCGTTTTGCTGATTGTTTGCAATTAATCGTGATAAATGGGGTGCTTTGAAAGGTAGTGTATATCGTTTCGATGGAATTGGTTCTTGTAGAGCTTCCTGAAGTCGTTGTTCGTTTATTTTTCCAGCATTTTTCATTCTATTCAACACTTTTTGTCTTGCTTTATGTGCCTTTTCAGGATAGCGGTCAGGTCGTAGGTATTCAGGTGAATTAGGAATGGCTGCTAAAAGTGCAGCTTCTCCAAGACTTAGCGCACTCTGTGGTTTGTTAAAATAGAGACGTGCTGCAGCACCAGAACCTACAATGTTTCCGCCATAGGGTAGTAGGTTAAAGTATAATGTTAATATCTCAGTTTTTGTGTAAGTTAATTCAAGTTGAAATGCCCGAAATATTTCAATACATTTGTTTGGTATAGTACGATCTTTTGGTTCCATAAGACGTGCCAGTTGCATTGTTATTGTAGAACCACCGCGTACGATTCTGCCAGCTTTGAAGTTATCAATAGCAGCAAATACCAGTGAAACGGGGTTAATCCCCCAGTGCTGATAAAACCATTTATCTTCATAGGTTAACATGGCGGTTTGGAACAAAGGAGAGACATTATCAAGTGATGTTTCTGGAAATCGCCACATTTCATCTGGTGTTGTGAATGCACGAAGCCATTCACCGTTTCTATCTAATACAACAGTAGATGGTGTTGGTTGGAGTTTATGCTTTGGAAGTGGAAAAATCCAGTTGGCAAGAATAAACAGACACACTGGAAGTAGTAGGATTGCAAAGAAGATTCTTTGTTTCTGAATGAACTTAATTAACTTGTTCTGCAAAATGGAATTGATTAAGCGATTATGATGTTTCATGGTTGGTAATACGAAGGAAGAGAAGTGGGAAGAGGATAAACCCACTGTCTCTTCCTATTATGCCCGCGAGTTTGGGCGTAGCATAATCTTCAGTGTTTTTTAGAAACTACTCAACTACCTTTATCTTTCCGCTTCCAGCAACCGATGAATTAGATGGATCATACATTGCTTCCGCAGATATAGGTGGTAGTGTAAAATCTCCACGAGTTACAGCACGTAATGCATAATGGAATTTACGTTCTCTCTGGCGCGGGAATGCACCGAAAAAGATAAGTCGATCATCACGAATATCTACATAGTCAGGTTTAAAACCATTTGTCTTCAACCAAGATATTCCTTCACGTGATGCTAATCTCGCGTTTTCAATTTCAAATCCCGCAGGTAACATATCTACAACGACCACGTTTTCAAGGTTCCAGTTGAGTGATTTGACCGTTATTTCTGCAATCACTAAATCGCCATGCGGAAATTCGCTATCAAAAGGTATCCCATCTTGGTTTAGATAGCGTCTACGCACCTGAATATCTCGATCATATTCCTCAATAAAGGAATCACGTCGGATTCCAAATGCAGACCAATAGTAATAACAGTTCCCCTCACCTTCAATAGAGATTTTCACTTGAGATCCATCCCAATCGTTATTTGTGAAACGAACAGATGGACTTGTTGAATCAAAATCAGCGAGATGAGTATCATTGACTGTAATCTTGCCAGTATAATCCCCATCCATTTTCTTTCGTAGTATTTTCCCTAATGCAAGGAAAGCAAATGCATTTTCCTGTGTTGTACCCCACCGTTTTCTTTTTGAAGCGGCATCGCTCAGATTCGTAACAAGCACAGGTATTGAAGGATGGTTTTCATTGACTTCCACCAGTACATCCAAGATAATTGCTTGTGCTCGAATAGGAGAATTGAAATTATTTCCAGATTCTCTTTTTCCACCGTTCTGTTGTGCAACAGAAACAGGTAGCATTGAAAGTGCGGTTTCTAAGTCACCGCTGAGCGCAAAGGCACCGGCTAATTGAAACTGACTATAGTTTGTAAGTCTACTTAGAAGATTATTCTTAAGGTAGTTCATCACACCTTTTTCAGGTTCTCCAGCATCAGCTAACACATAGCCTGCATAAACTGCACGTTCAATTTCATACCTTTTGATTTTATCAGCATCTATATTATTGGCTGATACTTGTTTTACTTGTTCTCTTAACCCTTCAAGCATGCCTGTATAGACTCGGTCTGATACCTCATAACCAGCTTTTCTTGCTTCAACCATAAAGTGAGATGCATATATACTGCTCCAGCGATTTATGTAACTACCGCCGGGCCAATATGCAAAATGATTTTGTGGCGTGAACATACTTTCAATTCTATTGATACCGGAAGTAATGTAATAATCTACGCGGTCATCTGAAGCGAGGTCCTCACCGACAACACTCGCGACATCACTGAAATAAAGTAACGGAAATACTCTACTCGTAGTTTGTTCAATACATCCATAAGGATACTTGATTAGATAACTAATACCTCCAGCAAATTCAATTGCGGGGAATGGGGATATGGTAAGTGTAAATTCGGATGACTCTGGAATTATATTTGAAGGAAATACGAATTCAGTTGGCTCATCTGCGTTGGTAACACCATTTCCCGTTTCCGTTACAGGTGGTGCAGCGGATCGTATTGGGAGTTGGACAGACATCTGTGAACTTTCATTGTTACCTGATGCAGTAACTGTGAACGATGCTTTACCTATTGAATCGTGCGTAAGAAGTTCAAATAATAATTGTTCCTGCCGTCCCGATGTTATCTCAGTTTTTTTAATGATGTGATCTTTCTGTACCCGAATTTCATTATCGATGTTGTTTGATAGGAATTGAACATCACCAGTTGCCCGTAATTCAACACGAAACTCACCATCTTCTCCAGTACCATTATGAACATTAATTGGAAATAGAATTCGGTCCCCACCAGAAAGGAATCGAGGGAAGGTTGGAGTTATCACTATAGGTTCTCGAACTGTAATATTCTTTTCTGCAGAACCGTAGTATCCACCTGAAAAAGCGACCACCATCAGACGTAACGATCCATTGAACTGTGGAATTTGGAAACTTGCAGTACCTCTACCGTATTGATCTGTTTTCAGGATTCCTGACCAGAGTGAAACAGGTTTTACCCGCATAACACTTGCAGTGTTAAGCCGTTTTGCAAGTCCTCTTGAGAAAGCTGCGTCTCCACCAGTGCTGGATTCTTCTTGTACAGTTTCAATTTCAGGTAATATTGCGGAGTATAAGTCATAAACTTGAGTTTTTAATCCGCGTTGTCGGTAAAAATAACTGTGTGGATTAGGTGAACGGAAATTGGTTAATTGAAGAATACCTTCATCAACAGCGGCAATGGTTACATGTGAATGCGCGCTTTGTCTTCCACGTACACGAAACTTTACTGTTAATTCATTATTCGGACGAATCTCCTCAGGTGCATCAAACTCAATAGCAAGATTGTTCGCTTTTGCATCCAATTTTAGAGGAATTACACCGAATGCACGAGCAGGTGTATGCTCGTTTAGGGAGTCCGTTGACCGAATTAATGTGCCAGAAAGGTAAATGTTAGGTTTATAACTATAATTAACAGGAATGTTCAAACTCGCAGTATTACCTTCTAAAGTTACAGTCCGGTATTTCAATATTTTTTCGCGTTCAATTGTTAATAATAATTTACCGGGAAAAGGTGATTTGATATTAAGTTTTGCCGTTTCTCCGGGCTTATACGTTGGCTTGTCTAAAGTCATCTCAAGTAGACTCGGGTTTTCCATTGACCGAGGTATGGAACCCCAACCTGAAGTTTCGATTCTGAGTTCTGTTTTCGCACCAGATACAACATCCTCTAATTGAATACGGTATTCTCCGTATTCAGTTGGTACATAACTGAATGTTCCCATCTCTTCGGTTGTAATTAGTTGACGGGTTTCTAATGTTGTAATCTGTTTATCAGAGATGTACTGGTATTGACCTCTGGAATTTCGTCGTAAGATAGTATTCCAATGAACTTTATTTATCTTGAGTTCTAAATTACGATTAGCAACAGCGACTCCAGTGTTATCTACTGCAATGTAGTTGAAAGCAACATCTTGATTCGGTTTGATCTGACTAGTATTTGTGCGTTTGATCCCGACATAATGTGAATAAGGATGAATAACCACGTTGTGTGAAGCAGTTACTGCTCTACCACCAGGTTCCCTAACTGTCGCTGATAGTATTGCGTTCAGTAGAGATGGGGCTTTGATTGATTTTGGCAGTGTAAATTTATAATTTACTTTACCATCGGCATCAGTTTTACTTTCTTGTAGAGTTGTTCGTTGTCTTTCAAATGAAATTTCACTGGAAAATTTGAATGAATTCCATTTCTCGTTTGGGACATAAGGTACTGCTTCAAGCATGTAGGAAGCCGTGACTTTCCGATTTGCTGCGGGTGGTCCAAATAAACTGACAGCAGAAACATCCATATTTACATCATCCCCCAAACTGTACTCAGATTTTGGCGTGTTAATAGTGACTTTCGTCCTGTCAGGCATAAACTCTTCTATTTGAAATGTGGTTCTACCAATTTCTTTCCCCGCAATAGTCATTTTTGCAATATAACTTCCAGTTTGTGCATAGGCAGCAATTGGGACAGTTACTGTACATCCACCGCGTCTGTCTGTCTTTTGCTGTAGTTCATTTACAATACGACCATCGGGTGCTATTATTTGAATTTGTGCAGGAAGAGATGGAGGCGTTTTATTTTGTTTCCCACGTACAATCCCTGCGATATCAACCTTTTCACCGGGTCGATATACGCCGCGACTTGGGTAAAGAAATGCTTCATAACCTGTTTCCAAGTAAGATGGACCGCTTACATTGAAATCTCCAGTGGATAGTTGGTGTTTATTTAACTGAATAAACGATAAGTCATCACCTTTTTCAACTGTTAACATATACGGAGAAAAATTCTCAGTTTTTTGAGCAAAAGATGTGAACTTAACCAATCCATCCCAATTTGTCTTTCCAGTGAGAAGCGTCTGATTATTATCACTGATTAGTTTAACTGTGGCTTGTGATATAGGTTTTAGTTTGGAGAGTGAATTAACCCAAACCCATAATTCATCACCAGCCTTTTTTGCTACGATACCGAGATCAGTTAGCATCACCCACTTATTCCTGTACACCCAACCGCGATTCTCATCACGCACAGTGACTTTAAATATACCGACATGTTCATCATTCAGATATTTTCCTAAATTAATCGGTGTACGGACTTCTTCATTTAATTTTGAAGAAATAGCCACTAATTCTGTATGTATTGGTTTACCCAGATTTCTTGTCCATGAACTCCAGTTCGCTATACGAGAAACATAAAACAGGTTGTTACCGAAAACCTTTTCTATATAAAGATTTACATTGTCTACATTAACTGTTGTCAAACCGAGATTCATATTCTGATTACGAGTGAGGAAATACCCTTGACCTACAAAACGAAGCTGGGCAGGAACATCAGGGATTCTAAGTCTGCGAGAATAAGGTTTCTTTAGCACAGACCCATCTGGAGCAGTTAGACCCTCTCCTACGGTAATTTCATAATATGAACGGCGTTTGAAATCACCGTGAATTTCAATTTCCCCATATCGAGAAATAATTTGTGTATCTAAGTCTGGTTCAACTTGAATAAAAGGTTCAATAGTCTCTATAGGGATGTTAGAACTAAATCGCAACGAAATATGAGGTCTCCCTGAATCTTCTTGGACACTGGCATTCGTTACACCGAGAGTACCGTGTCCTGTCAAAGTCAGGTCTCTTACATTTGCTTCTTTAAGACCGAATTGCCCTCCTGTACACTTGAAACCTTTTTCAATACGCACCTTCAGATTTTGGTCTCCAAGGAGCCGCGGTATCTCTTCTGTTTCTATATTAATTTCTCTTGCGATTCCATTTTGTGGTTGAAGCGTGTATGGTATTTCAACATCTTCTTGCAGTCGAATAGATAAGCTTGCACGTAAATCCGCAATATTGACAGGATAATTAAATGTTAATTTTCCTACCATCTTTGCATGTGTTTTTGTATATTTGAATTCAAGTTGTCTATTTATCAAGCGGAAACGTTCTGTAGAAAAATTAAACTTTCTGTCACCCGTGATGACAAAACCGAGAGAACTTTGGCGTAATTTTGGAGAGAGCTCAACGGTGTAATTTGAGGAAGGAGCTAAAGGGCTTTCTGAGAAGAAACGGATTGTGTCCCGCGCTGTCCATCGTGCTGTACCTTGGACGGTAGGCGTGAAATGAATAGCACGAATCGGCAGTTCAGTGTTAATGGCAGAATTGTCAATAACGGGTTCAGAAAATGTAAACGTGAAATCAACCCACTGTGGTACTTTTTCTCCTTTAGGTGTAATTGACTTTACAGTAACACGTGTCTTTTCCCCTGATGTCAAACTATGTATATAGAGTGAACCGATTAACAAAATGAGGAATGTCAAAAGTGCAACAACACCGATCAAAAACTTTTTGCTACTCATATCTCTTCTCCCTATAACTATTTACTTCGATTTATTTTTCTGTATATTACGCAGTATTTTGTTATGGTAGATATTGAGCAATTTTCGTGCCAATTTTCAGGTGACCCACATTTCCAAGTGGCTCATGTTCTTTTAATGGTCTGTACAATAGGTCTTTTATACAGACAACAGAAGAATAAAAACTTTAATTCAGATTGTATTAGTGTGTATTGTTCCATATATAGTAACCATTATTGGACAGTTGTGTAAATGACAATATAAATATAGAAAGAGAACGCCGAATGCGATTTCTACATTCAGCGTTCATTTTCCATATTTAGTTTTCTACTTGCAGGATGTAATTTTAGAATGACATTACTACTTTTTTGATCTTATATATAGCAACTATATATTCAACATTCCACAGATTCTGGATATAATTATCTTAATGTAGAAATGATGCTTACAGATTATCATGTGTAAAAAATGACACATCTGAGATTATACATTTCTGTCATAGTACCCACTACCTAAAGGTAGGGGCTTGTGTTTCCTCGCGGATAGCGGATCTGAGCTACGTCTTACATCTGCTCCACTTTAGGCAGCTAAGCCTGCCTGTTTGATAAGAATTGGTGGAATGCACAAACAGTTGA
>JAJDWI010000019.1 GCA_022825665.1 Candidatus Poribacteria bacterium | reverse complement strand
AAGACCAATGTTTCTTAGTTGTCTTGAGCAACTTCGTAAGGTGCGGCTGCATACGATAACGACCCGCATACTTACCATATATCCGATAATAGCGTTTTTCCAAACGCAGAAAATGGTTATGGACATCAGCAAGGTCATCAAACAAGTTGCCCAAGCGTTTATTTTTAGAATGATTGCGTATCTTATACTTATAGGTTCGCATAGTTTATCCTCGCATAGTTCCAGATACTACTCTGTTATGGTAGAGACCACCTCAAGAGAGGTGGGTAGTATTCTCTACCAACTATGCTGAGTATAGTTTAGCATAGATTAACATAAATGTCAAACAAGAAAATAGGAGTGGGTATTCCTCCCAAACCTAAAGGATTGGGTCTCCTACCCAAAACGTTGATGAAAAAAACAACATGTCTACTTTTAGTTCTATTATGCACATTTAGTATTTTCTGCGGATGCAATACAAGATCACGTGAACCTATAGCAAGTTCCGGCGTTAAACCTACTCAAGTAGATGTCCCTGTAAATGCAGAAGGTATTACTGTGGAACAACAGAATATACGAGAACGGCTATTGATGGATAACGAAGTTGGAAGTATTAAACATCTTTATGTAATTTCTGCATACAGTGGACAAACCATCATCTACTCCACTGTACGTGGAAAGGTTACGAGCAGTAGTAAACGTTTGTCTCCGACCGCCGTTGTTGTTGGAGCAAGTGGAGAATATAGACGACCAGGTTTTTCTACTGGACAAGACAAAATGGTAACGGATGAAGTAGTACAAGATGACGGCACTTACGGTTCATCTATCCCCTACCTATATTGGTGGGATACAAAAGGTGTCTATCATCAACATTATGTTTCCGGCGGACAAATTATCCATGTTTCCAATGAACCTGTCAGCGTAAAAAGCGTTGTCATAAATATGGCAATTGAAGAATCAACTGAGTGAAATTTCCCTCAAATCCAACATTCCTATAGGAATATAGATGCAAACCAACGATCAAAATCAAAATGATTCCTCTTCGCTGAACACCCAGACGGATACACCCAAAGATTACACACAGTGGCACCTACCTAACGGTGCCATTGCACGTTTAGGAAAAGGTGAAGTCAACGACATAAAATTCTCTTCAGACGGTTCACTCTTAGCAGCAGCAACTGCAATCGGCATTTGGATTTACGATGTAAATTCTGGTAAAGAACTCGCGTTGTTACCACATCCGAAAAAAGTTAGTGTGTTGGTATTTTCAAACGATGGTAAAACTCTTGCTGCCGGAGAATCAGAATACCAATTTTATGAAAGTGCTGTTCGGTTATGGGATATTGAAACATATAAGGTTATATCGTCTTTTATCGGTAATTGGAAAGAGATAAAATCCTTAGCCTACACAACTGATGAAAAAACACTTGTGATTGCTGGTGGAAGCAAAGATTGGACAGAAGCGGTCTGGACTTGGAATCCTACAGAGGACATACATCAACAAAATGTTGTCGACTTATCACATTTGAAAGGGTTCCCAGGCACAACACTTGCTCTATCCCAGGACGGACGTTACCTTGCGAATGTAGAAAAATCAGAAGAAAATAAGAGATTCAAAATTGAAATATGGGATGTGAACACGGGACATCAGATTTCTACATTGAAGGATCCTTCACTTGGATCAGTTTCAACGTTGGCGTTTTCTCCAGATAAGAAAACAATTGCTAAATTAGATACTGATCAAATTCAGTTTTGGGATATAGAAACAAACAGTTTGATTTCTTCTATAAACACCCAAACAATTATACATACATTAATATATTCGCCAGATGGCAATCACCTTGCAACTGGAAGTCCAGATGGAATTGTTCGTTTATGGAAAGTACCTACTGATGCTAAATTTTCAATCTTACATCGTGCATGGAATCAAGTATTCAGACAGCCAAAGATGTTATTAGGACATGCCGCATCATTCAGATTCAACGCCATCACTATTTCACAAGACAACAAAATGGTTGCAAGTGCAAATACTGACGGTTATATCAGGATTTGGGATAAAGATACAGGCACTGAGAAAACATCATTTAAGCAACATATAGGTAATGTGAAGACTTTTGCATTCTCCAAAAATAATACACTTACAAACATCAATCTAAATTATGGACAAATGACTGCATCTCTATGGAATACTGACACTGGTAAGGAACTCTCACATGATATTATTGATGATGGTTCTGGTGGAAATGCAGCTGTCAAACTGTCACCAGATGCAAGTCTATTTGCAACCGAGAGTGCTAATGAATCAGTTCAGTTATGGGATGGGACTACAAAACACTTTATATCTCTCCTGAAAGCGAAAAGAGAGAATACGGGTCCAAGATATGCTTTTGAAAGAAAATTGGTTTTTTCACCAGATAACACACTGTTAGCGAGAGGACACTCCGATGGATCAATTCAGTTGTGGGATGTTACCAATCGTAGTGCCTTGCCTACGCTTGAAGGACACACAGGTCAATTTCATAGACTTGTTTTTGCGCCAGATAGCAAAATATTAGCCAGCACAAATTCAGACGCTACCACATGCTTATGGGATGTCAAAACAAACACCGAAATCGCACAATTTGAAGGAGAAGAAATGCGTAGATTAGCGTTAGCATTTTCTTCAGATGGAAAATTATTCGCAAATGGGGTAAATATCTATCGCTACGATGAAACAAGCGATGGTTTCGTCCAACTATATCGATTACAGAACGTTAAATATAACATCATAATGGGATTAACATTTTCACCAGACGCAAAATACCTAATAGCCAGTGGATTTGGAAAAATTGAGATTTGGAACGCAACTAATGGTGAATATCTCAATTCAATTAATGCTCATACTGGTTGGATAGAGGAATTACTGTTTTCACCTGATGGAAAGATACTTGCCAGCAGAAGTGAATACGACGGTACTATACTCCTCTGGAACTGGGAAAAAATAAAACCTAATACCATATCCAAATAACAACTATTTATTATTATGGGTGTCAATTTATCTATGAAGAAACTAATCCTGAAAATTTTGGTTCAGACAATACTGAAAACGAAACCAAAAAACTGAAACGCACATCAAACATATTGGATATATATTGTTATCAAACGCAATAACACTACAAAACCAAACGACCATCAAGTATAATATAACCTAACATCCAACACATAACTTAAAAAATAGAGGCACCCAATGACAATCAGCCAAATCCAAAAACGAAATCTTCAAATAAATCACACAAAACTTCTGCAATGCAATGACAACATACCAAACACGAAAAATCAAAAAAAACAACTAAATGAAGATTAAGTTATAAAAATAACACTATAAGCGTCAATTTAAGGAGGAGATACGTTTGTAGTCGCGCAATTCATTAAGCTTCTTACATTATCGTAGGGGCGAGGAGACCTCGCCCGTATTCTCACATACAATCCTGTAGGTCGGAGCGAGCAAAGCAACCTCCGACATGTTGTCTGAACCAGGATTTTCAGGATCACAAGATGGACAGGATTAGGAGTTGGTAAGTATATATCCCGTTGTCCAGGATGACGGACTACCTTGTGCAAAGGAATATTGGAATATAAATCTCTTATCCTGAAAATCCTGAAATCCTGGAAATCCTGGTTCAGACAACATTCAGATCAAAATTGCTTTATGATAACTATCAATAGTGTCCATACCATAATAACATAACATCATACAAGGACACCTAATAAACAAAATGGGACAAACAAGCATCGTCCTAATCGCAGGACTCATCTTTCTCATACGCTATCAAGTACCTGAAGCAGGTGTTGAATTCAACAACGCACCTATGATATTTTGGACATGTATTCTGACTTTTGCCCCCGTCCTTCTGACATATTTTACAAGGAGATTGAGGGTATTACATAATATGATTATCTTTGATCTTCTAAGTCTCGTATGTTACATTTTTACACTATACAGACTCAATTTACCTGCTTACATCAATAAACACCTATACTTTTTGGAAATGGTGCATCACTCTCGTGAGTTATTTTCACTCATACCGCTTTTTATTGCATTACTCGGTATTCGTGTCGCAATGCATGAGACACCACATACAAACCGAGAAGAACGAAGGGAACATCTCAACTTCCATTTCAGGCATTTACTTCTACCTATTATTCCATTGGTTGCCTGGTACGGCATATTAGACTTTAGCCACTTATTCTCTGAAGAAGTTGCGGCACTTTTTATCTTCATTATGTTTATCCCATTACTTGCGTTTCCATACATTTTCGCTCCATATATGATGCAATTTTTATGGAAAACAAAACCGCTAACAGATACAATACTCATCAAAAAACTAACTGAGTTGACAAAACGAAGCAAAGTGAAGTTTCGAGATATAGCAGTGTGGCAGACAGGGAATTTTGAGATAACAAATGCAGCTGTCGCAGGCATTATACCGAAAAACCGACGAATCTTTATTACAGATGCACTCTTACGGAATTTTACCGATGAACAGATAGAGACAATTGTAGCACATGAAATCGGACATATCCGTCATAGACATCTGCTAATCTCATGTTTTATTGTATTCGGATATCTACTAAGTTATACAATCTTCTATCAATTAGTTGGAAAACCTCTTATGTCGCTACTCGCAGGTTATCCAATTATTTCATCAATAATTACAATACTGTTTTTTGTGTTCTATTTTAGGGTGTTCTTTAATTTTCTGTCACGACGTTTTGAATATCAAGCTGATTTATACGCTGCTGACCTAACCAATAATTCTGAAGGATATAAATCCGCACTAAAGAACCTTGGATCATATAGTTCATTTCCGAAAACATTCCGTCTAATAATTGAGATGTTCAATACACACCCATCTACTGATAAAAGAATAGAATTTATTGATCAATCTACAAAGGAAAGCACCAATATTCACAGGTATAGAAAATGCTTGCTTGAAGTAAAACTATTGTTCGCATTAATCCCACTTATGGGATTACTTATTTACCTAATTAGTCTATAATTGGAGTGGATTCTGATATAATAACGGTGGCTTCGATTTCCTAACCGCACCGTATTCTGGTATTATATAATATCATACACACGTTACCGTCAAAATCTTTAATGCTCTTTATTTAATCATCCCATAGTTATGGAAGGAAATGTTATGAGTCAAAAGATATATCGTGCAGCAGCAATCGGACATACTGGTGCTGGAAACTACGGACACGGATTGCATACTGCCTACAAAGACATAGAAAACGTAGAATTCATCGCCATATCCGATCCTGATGAAGCAGGCAGAGAAAAGGCTGTATCAGAATCAGGGGCAGTACGCAGCTACGCAAATTATAATGAAATGTTAGAGAAGGAAGAATTGGATATCGTAAGTGTCTGTCCACGGTGGGTAACAGAACATCTGGTTATGGTAACTGCATGTCTGGAAGCAGGATGTTCTGTTTACTGCGAAAAACCTATGACAGGTTCACTTGAAGAAGGGGATAAAATCGTCGAAACTGCAAATGCACACGGATTGAAGGTAGCAGTAGCACATCAAGCGGTCTATCTACCCGCTACACATACAATCAAACAGATGCTTGATGATGGTAAAATCGGCACTATCCAGTCCATCCATGCCAGCGGGAAACAGGATAGACGCGGTGGTGGAGAGGATATGATTGTCCTCGGAACACACCTATTCAATATGATGCGCTTCTTCGTTGGAGATGTAGATTGGATGCAATCCCATGTTACTAAGGATGGAAAAGAAGTGGCTTACGGGGATGACCACGAACCAACTGAACCTGTCGGACCGGTTGCAGGGGATTGTATAAATAGTTACATTGCCTTTAAAAACGGTGTTTCAGGGTTCTTCGTATCACGGAAAGACCAGGCTGGTGCTGGTAGATACGGTATGGAAATTGTTGGCAGCGAAGGCACTTTTTCACTGCGAGGGGATGTCGCCAATAGACTTATGGTTTATCCGTATCCAGTGTTAGTTCCTTCAAATTCTGAGCAGGAGTGGGAAGCGATTGACCTTGACCAAACCCCATTCTTCAAAGGTAACGAACTTGCTATTCTTGACCTTATAGACGCAATAGAAAATGACCGTAAACCGATTTCCGCTGCAGAAGACGCTGTTGCTGCATTGGAAATGATTTTAGGCGCGTATGAATCTCAACTAACAGGCAGCCGTGTCCCATTTCCAATTGCAAACCGAGAACATCCCTTAAGTAGAAGCAACTAAACGGAAAATCAATCATGTGACGGTTATGTTGAACGTGAAAAATCCAACATGGTAGTAGGCACGCTCAGGAAGATTAAAAAATAAATTAGGTAATTCGGACCCAAATCCGGTAAGTTCGGTATCCTAACCCAACCTGTGTAAAGAGTGCGGTTAGATGAAGATTAAGAAATAAATTCGGTAATTTACTATTGAAGTCCAGCGCGCTTACAAAGCGCGCCTACAGGTATTAGGAAATTAATATTACCGAAAGAATAAATTAATCTTCATGAAACCGCACCTACCACGGAGTGTGAATATATTTTTGGATTTCACTATAAAATCAAATGTAATTTACTTAGGGTCGGAAACAAGACCCATAGCGGATGAAATCGCCTTATCCCAATCAGCGGTAAACACCCACCAATTCGTCATTTCACTGTTCTCAAACGGTATACCGTTCTTATATCCAGGCATATTTTGCATCCAATAGATATACCATTGAGACTCAATTCGTTGTGGAATATTTTCAGGATTAGGTTCTTTCCACTCATACTTCAGATTACCATAAGTGTCAACGTTCACCAAAGTCTTTGTTCCACTATTATCAGGAGTCCAATCTTCAATATCACTTTCCACGAGAGTCATCGTTCCCGTGTAGTCATAGTGTTTCGTTGTATTTGGTGGCATGTGGGTCCAACCAGCGCGTCCTGTAATAAAGTCGCCTGCTTCATCTTGACCAACAAACTTCTTCCAAAATAGGTCTGTATTACCAAATTGTAATTGGTTCGCATGACTTAATATCGCTTCCAACTGATGACCATGGTTATGCACCGCTTCTGCGTGGCTACGTCGAAAATTCTGTCCATACACAGTATATGTTGATTTGTAGATAGGTAGGTCTGTATTATCACGGTTGCTATTCGAAATATCTCCTGTCAACGGACTTGACATATTTGATTCCCACCAGTTTCTGAAATCTTCCGGTTTATGCAAAGCAGGATCATAACAAGGAAAATCAGAATTCACACCACCCATCCACATCCATATCTCTTTGACACCTAAATCGTTGACATAATGCTCCATATTAAATCGTTCGAATATCTTATGGTAGTCAGGAGAGTACAACGGTGTTCCATCCTTTAGGTGAGTAGAAACCGGTCCTTGTGGAGTCTGTTCATATACAGTGATATATTCCACAACTCTATAACCAATGGAAGGTACAGCAGAAGAATTCTTATAACCTCTAAAACGAGTTCCCTCTTCAAGCATAAACTTCACTCGTTTGTCATATAGATCTATCTTTGACTTGAGTTCTTTCAAGGACATTTCACCCAAGTCGTAAAAATCGGGTGCTTTGTTAACATCCACATTCTTACCATCTGCTGTAGGTAAATACCTCATTATGACAACAGGTATTTCATAAAGATGTCCAAGTGCCGGTGTAGCCAAATAGGGGTCAATCTCCTCAAATACTGGTGATTTTTCATTAGCACATATAGGCATAGAATGCATCAGAATCATAACGACTACACTTCCCATTAATAAGAATTTCATATTATACCTTGAAATTATGGTATCAAAAAAGAATCCTCATGGGCAAAAAGCACATGAGGAACAAAGCAATATCATTATAGTTTGAAATGTGTAAGGGAGATACGAGAATACCTCCATTTACCATCCATATTTATTCAATTACTTTTGCTGTAAAAAGCGGTTTTCCATCAACTTCATCAGCTGCTGCGACAGCTTCTACCAAAGTAGCAGCTTTAACTTGATCCTTTTTGACCTTCACAACTGCTTTACCATCCGATTGAGAAACACTGACTATCTCAGTAACGCCTTCAACTTTTTTAAGTGCAGACTGCACACTGGCGACACAATCACTTCACGTCATACCTGTAACTTGTAAACTGATTTCTTCAATAGCAACGTTTGCATCTACCTGTTCAGTTGTCTCTGTTGCTTCTGTTGTGTCCTCTGCAGAGTCTTTCTGGTTAGCACATCCAAAGATAACAACCAACATTACTATGCAGATGAGTGCTCTTTTTAACATTCTTTTTTCCTTATAAATTTGTTCTTACGAATTATGAATAACATTATTGATTATAAAAATAAAGGGCGAGTAACCCCGCCCTTAAGTGTCGTTAATTAACGGATGATACCGTAAAACGAGGATCTGCTTCAACGGCTTTAATCAGAGCATCGTTAGAAACTTTGCCCTTTTCAACTTTAACGACAGCCTTCTTAGTGGATCTTTCTACACTAATGACCTCTGCAACACCTGTGACCTTACTCAGTGCATCCTGCACTGCGGCGGGACACGATGCTCAAGTCATGCCCTCCACCTGAAGTGTCACTTCCTGATAGGATGATTTTTCTGGTGTCGGCACCGAGATTTCGTCCATCGGTTTTTCTTCCGCAACCATAGTGGTGTCTTCAGGCATCTCTGCCTGCTTTCCAATCATACCACAACCTGTCAGGAGCGCAAAGGTAACGAGTGTAATCAGCGCATATTTCGCGATTCTCATCGTTATACCTCCTTTGTTATTTACATTACCATATTATCATATTATTACTGATGCTGTCAATACCTTTTTCTAATGTAGGTTATTGTTGTATATTATAGTAAAATCCAAAAATATGTTCACACTCCCTGGTAGGTGCGGTTTCTAACCACACTATTTACACAGACTCGGTTGACTAACCCAACCTACCAAAGTGTCCAAGCACTTGCGAATTTTACCATAACTACAATTATCAAAGCAAAATATAGACCTATATGTTAGTGTTAGTAAGGTTTCTCTCTATGTGCATCCAGAAAAGGGAAGATTTTTTGAAGACGTAACATCTGTTTATGTATTGCAGCAGCCCTTTCAAATTGTAACATCGCAGATGCACTATTCCGCTTTGCTAATAAATTCGCTTGCACTTTCTCATACTCACCATCAAGTAGATTGATAATATTCATTATTATTTCTCTATAAAGTTCCCTTGTAATGAGTGCAGCACACGGAGCATAACAACGCTTCATATCGTATTGTAAGCACGCTCTATAGCCAGCATTAGGTGTAATGATTCCTTGACATGTTCTAACCATAAATATCCGTTGTAAAACATCAATCGCTTCATCAGTCCATCTACGACTGGAAAGTGGACCGAAATATCTTGCATTGTCTGATTGAATCTCAGGAACTCTTTCAAGTAGCGGAAAATCATCGGAAACATCAATACGAATATACCACGTTTGAGTTCCATACTTCAAAGCGGAATTATATGAGGGTAGATGTTTTTTAATTAAACGCGATTCAAGGAAAAGTGCCTCTTGCTCAGATTGACACACATGATAACGGACAGCAGTCGTCCAACGGATAAGTCGTTTGATTTTGGAACGTCTGTTCTTTACATTATGGATATAGGAGCGGACCCGTTTACGCAGACATTTTGCCTTACCGATATATAGGATTTTACCAGAAGCACCATAAAAAAAGTAGACTCCCGGATCCAAAGGCGCGTCTTGCACCATTTCTTTCGTGAGCATTTTGATCCCGCAAATGTGGTAGTACAGCGATAATTACAAAATTATGTGTTGGGAAAGAGGATGAATAGATACATCCAGAATTGCTTGACACTGTATTCAATTTATGTTAAATTTCACTTTTAGGAATTATTGACAATATTCCTACTAATTTAACAAAAATCACTTAAAACACCTATGCCAGCATAGTTTCCTTACTAAAATATACCCTTTAAAAAATCTACGTAAAAATAAAAGTAATGGTTACAATAAAAATGCATTTTTTGACTTAAAAATGTCTTTATTATCCAAATGCATTGGTATTATTCTGTTCATCAAGGAGAGATATAATTTCTATGTCACTATGGCAACCAACTGAGAAACAAAAGACGCAATATGAGTCGGAAGGATACTTTATACTCCACAATATAATTTCTGCGGACCTCGCTGCTGAACTACGTGGGGTGATCCGTAATGTCATTATGTTGCCGGAACCCGGTCAGTTTGCTAACTTAGATCCAATGAATCCAATGGATGACTCACCACAAGGACGCATTGCACGCTACAGGAAATTAGCCAACTTCTGTGTTCAATCACCTTTAATATGGCATAACATTCATGCTGGTGAGAAATTGCTAAACATAGCACGTCACTTTCTCGGTAGTGATATATTAGTCAAATATAATAGTTGTTTCCTAAAACCTGCTCACACTGGCAGTGCTACACCTTGGCATCAAGATAACGGACTTTGGCGTGATGGTGAGACAGAACCTTTCAACTTCTGGATGCCACTTGAACCGGCTACGCAAGAAAATGGATGCATGCAGTTTATCCCAGGAAGTCATAAGACAGATATTATACAACATGTGCTATATCCAGATAGTATCCACGGAGAACTACCACGGGAAGCAGTTAAGGAGATGACGAAAAAACAAGGTGTGCATCACATAGAATTAGAACCTGGCGATGTGGTGTTTTGGCATAGCAATATGTGGCACTATAGTCCTCCTAATAAAAGCGACAAGAGTCGTATTGCTGTTGCTGGGGTATGGACAAATCCTGATATTGTAAGAAATAGCATACGTATGCCTCCGCAAACCCGTTGGGCAATGAAAGATGGTGAAGTATGTACTCAATTCCCGCCAGAAGCTGTTGAAATAGAAATCAAGAACACTGAGAAAATGAAACCGTTCCCAACAGCTGAGGGATATTAATGATGAAACCAAATATCATAGTCTATCTATCCGATGATCATGGGAGGGAATACCTCGGTTGCTACGGAAATACACACATCAAAACACCACACTTAGATCGCATTGCTGAACATGGAATGCGTTTTACGCAAGCATTTACACCAACACCTACCTGCGCGCCTTCACGTTCCACACTATACACAGGACTATATCCTACGCGACACGGTGCTATGGGAAACCATACAGAATGTCATGCAACACTTGATACCTTACCAAAACTGCTACGCAAACAAGGCTATAGGGTTGCAATCGCAGGAAAAACACATGTGAAACCTGCATCACTCTTTGATTTTGAATATGTCGGTGGATTTCTTCCAAAACAGGAAGAACATAGACGTAAATACCGCGCAGAAGGTCTTGACACCGATCCAGTTGAAAAATTTCTATCCACCCATCAACAAGAAAATCCTAATCAACCGCTCTGTCTTATTTTAGGCGATAGCAACCCACATGTTACTTGGGAACCGAACAAGATATATGACCCCAACACATTACCTTTACCACCCTATATAGCAGATACACCCATTGCACGGAAAGCACTTGCCAACTACTATCAGGATATCACTACGATGGATACCCGTATTGGAGAGATTGATAGAATATTAGAAACACACGGATACTCAGATAACACACTTTTTATATATACAACTGATCACGGATCCGAATGGCCCCACTGCAAGTGGACATTGTATGATACAGGTATACATCTTCCATTTATCGCAAGGTGGCAAGGTGTCGTTCCAAAGGGTTCTGTTTCAGACGCAATAATTTCTCATATTGACTTTTTACCTACCCTAATAGATATTGCCGGAGGGGAACCTTCTGAAGATTTAGATGGTAAAAGTTACAAGGAAGTTTTGTGTGGACAACATGCAACTTTTCGTGATAAAATATACGGCACACATACGCGCGATGGAAACATGAACGTATTCCCACAAAGATGTGTTAGAAATAACCAATATAAATATATCTTAAACCTTATGCCTGAAAATACTTGGACAACACATTTCACACAAGTAGAGGGTATACCAGAAAGTCATGCAGAGGTATGGAACAGTTGGGTGGAAAAAGCAAAACATGACCCAAATACTGCTAAACTTGTTTATTTAACACAACACCATCCTGTTGAGGAACTGTATGATATAACTGCAGATCCTTACGAATTTGACAATATTGCTTATGATCCAACACTACAACCGATTCTTGAACAGATGCGTGCTGATATTCAAAAATGGATGCAAACACAAGGAGATAAAGGAGAAATTGAGTATGATGAATAAACTTATTAATGGACTTTCGTTTGTCACACTAATTGCCGTGACATTAATAGGTTTTAGTTGCCTTGATACTGATACGCTGCCGGAAAATATATTAACAATACCTGAAGAACCAACTTTCGATCCTTTACCTGATGGAGATGGTCTATCAATTGGAGAAACAGCACCCGCATTTTCACTGCCAGATGCAGATGGTAATCTACATTCCTTGTCAGGTTATGATGGTAAGAAGGTAGTCCTCGTCTTTTTTGCAACGAGTACCTGAACTGTATGTAAAGGGCAACTCGGTGAGTTGCAAAATGGTTATACAGATATCAAATCTGCTGGCGCAGAAGAACTGATTGCAATAAGCAGTGATAGCTCATTTGGACTGCGTAACTTGCTCAATAACAATAATTTAGGTATTACCTATCTACTTCTTTCAGATGAGGATACACTTACTATCGGTGATTACAACGTGGCTGAACAACATGGCAATCCGAATCACGCACGTCCTGCCACCTACATTATTGATGAGAATGGAAAGATCGCTTGGAAAGACCTTGGTGCAAGGTTTGGTCATCGAACATCTTCGGATCAGATTATCACTGCATTGAATGAATTGGAATCGCTATAGGAAATTCTATCTCTACTATAGAATAGAACTTATAGTAAAATCCATATTTATTACACACCACGGTAGGTTCGGTTTCCTAACCGAACTGGTGTTTATTCAGTCTCATAGATGCGGTTAGGAAACCGCATCTACCAGGTGTGTGCACTTATTTTGATTTCACTACATCAGTCCAACCTACCCGATTAAACACTCAATCTAACAAGAAACGAAAAAGGGCAGAGATATCTCTGCCCTTACATGCTAAACCTAACCCTAAACCTACTTTTTGTTTTCAGCTTTTATAAGACCCCATCTTGTAGCCAGTTTATCTGCAGGTTCTACAGATAAAAATGCACCATCTTTAACCATGCTTATCTCATCAACGGTAAGGATTCGATTAAAGAGATACACTTCGTCAATTATCCCCGTAAAAAACTCAAGCCCAGGATGCCTTGCTCCAACCATTACTGAACCGTCAATCTGTATAATTGCTGGTGGTTTTGGTCCACCACCGACTTTTTTGCCATCATAATAAATGCTTACATCATTCTGTATATCATGCGTCACAGCAATATGCACCCAATCTTGGGGTTGGTTTTCATCGGTAATACCTTTTTGAGCCCAACCTGGTGCTTTAGACCACAAATAAGTCTTTTGGCTATCTCGATTAAAAATGGTTGCCCATACAAGTGAACCAGCAGAAACCATATAGTTCCATGTCGCAACTTGATTGGCTCCACGTTTGACCCAAAATGCTACGGTAAACTGTTCTCTCAACTGGAGAGTTTCGTTTATTGGAACTTGTACATATTGACTTTTTGCTCCATCAAATTCAATTGCCATGCTGTCAAATTTACCATCAGTCCATGATGGATTTGCGATAAGGTCACCGTCATGTCCATAATTAGAACTGTCTTTTGCCGTGTTCCCCTTGCCTTCATCAAAGGAAAAGTATAACACGAGTGATTCATCATCTAAATCCGCGAATGTGTGCGGAGTTACAAGGAACAATGACAGTAATGCAACCAATACTATTGTGAATTTTACCCATCTTAACACTGTAAGTCCCTCCTCATAGTAATTCATTCTCACGTATGTCAATTATCAAATCAATGCAACATAAAACACAATCCAGTAATTGTTTAACAAGCACCGCATTTTTTACAGACAGTAGTATCGCATTGACTTGTCATAAAACCTTTTTCGTGTTTGTTGTGTTCAAGTTGTAAAAATTGGGGTTTAACGTTAAGGTCAAGATGATCCCACGGGTTTACTTCGGTGAAACTTCGTTGACGAAGTGCGTAGAAATCTGGGGATAACCCATGTGAGCGGAACGCGTTGTTCCAAGTATTCCCTCGCGCAAGTTCAAGAATAACCTTTCCAAGCCGACGGTCTCCTCTGGCAAATACAGCCTCTTGGTGTGCCATCCGCGCGCTTGCAGAGGATACTTTGATACTGCCAAGTCTATTTATCTCCCGCTTCAGATAATCAAGCTTTTTTGCAATTGTTTTTGGTGGTTCCATTGCTACCCATTGAAACGGTGTATGTGGTTTTGGCACCATCGGTGAAATCGTAAAACTGATACGACCTATTTTTCCTGTGCGCTTAGCATGTGGTAACAAAATAGTACGCATCTCTCGTGCCATGTCCACGATCGCAGTTACATCGTCCGGTGTTTCCTGCGGAACACCTATGAGAAAATACAACCGAAGGTTAAGAATATCTCGTTTTAACGCCTCTTCAAAAATGTAATAGAGACGTTCTTTGGGAATTGCTTTGTTGACAACCTTTTGTAGTTCCTCAGTTGCTACTTCCGGTGCGATGGTGATCGTGCCTTGATCACTATCTGCAAGGGCATCAAGTAGGGGGGCTTCAACTGTCTCTGCCCGAAGCGAAGCACATGAGATACGAAATCCTTGATTAACTAAACCTGTTGCTATCTCGTTTATCTGCGGATGGTCAGAAATAGACGCTCCAACCAAACCAATTTTGTCCGTAATACCGCGTGCCTTTTCTGCAAGTTCAAGCGTGTTATCTACGGTACGGTGTCGAGGCCATCTACGTGCATAATCCGCTACACAGAAACGACACTGTCTTCCACATCCACGTACAATTTCAATCAGGTGTGCGTTGGAAAATTCTGTATTTGGTGTATGTATATGTGTACAGGTCTCCACATCATTAAGAACTGGTACTGCTGCGGAACGAATTTTATCTGGAAATCCTGGCTTAGCATTGACATGATCAACAACTCCATCTGAGTTGTATGTAACATCGTAAAAACTTGGAACATACAAACCTGGTTCTTTTGCGAGAGATTTTAGTAATTCTGCTTTAGGGGTATTGGACTGTTTCCAATCGTTGAATTTATCTATCAAATCATGGATAATTAGTTCTGCTTCACCTACAACAAAGACATCTATGAAATCCGCTAACGGTTCTGGGTTATAGGAGATGTTTATTCCACCCGCGATGATAAGCGGATCCCATTCTGAACGTTCATCAGATAGCTGCGGTATTTTACCTAATTCCAAGGCACGCACGATATTGACGTAGTCAGATTCAAATGAAACTGAAAATCCAACTATATCAAATGCGTTCAGAGGAGTTTGTGTTTCTAATGAGAAAAGTGGAATGTTCTTCTTAATCAATTCGTGAACATATTTTGATTCTGGAATAAAAACACGTTCACAAGCAGTATCCGAACGACGATTCAACGTCGCATGTATTACCTGTACCCCTAAACTTGACATACCAAGTTGATATGTACTCGGATAAACCAATGCAAATTTGTTAGATTTCCTATAGTGTGTTGATGTGCGTTCATCTTCAATTGTGTGTTTTTCTGATTGTAGTAATTGAAGTGTGTGCCTGCGTAAATCCAATATAATTCCCCATAATTAGTATTAGTCAAGAATTTGAACAGAATTAGTTTCTTCGTTTATCCCGACGTTGTTGAACACGAAGAAATGCTGGGATATCCCACTGTTTTTCTCGGTTCTGTTCTTGTTCATTATTTGCATCCTGATCATTTTCAGGTTCATCTTGTGTCTTTTGTTGTGGTTGCTGCCGTTGAGAAGCAGGTGTTCTCGATTGCGTAGATGCAGGTGCCCTCTCGTCCTTTCTTTCCTGAGGTTGTCTATCCCATGCAGGACGTTGTGTGCCCTGTTGTCCACGTCCACCACCACTGGATTCAGTATTACGAACACGGCTGCCTTGGAACATCGGATTCGGTTGACCACCTTGTCCACTGAATCCTCCACTTGGTCTTGATATATGACTTGGATCAGAAGGCGGGTCAAATCCTGTAGCAATTACAGTCACCAACACTTCATCGTTGAGTTCCAATTCATCCTTATAGACCAATCCAAAGATCGGTTGTGCATCTTGAGAAGCTTCTACAATTACTCGCATCGTGTCATCCAATTCCGCCATTGTAAAATCTGGGGGTGATGTGATATTTACGATCATGCCAACAGCACCTGCAATACTGTTTTCTTCAAGAAGATCTGAGGAAATAGCAGCAGCGGCGGCGGCTTGAGCCCGATTATCTCCAGTGGCTCGCCCCATCCCCATCAAGGCTGTTCCTGCATCACGCATGACAGTTTCAACGTCAGCAAAGTCTACATTAATTTCACCAGCCTCCGTAATAATATCGGAGATGCTCTGAACACCGTGTAATAGAATCTCGTCGCCTATTTTGAATGCTTCTGGAATAGGGAGTTTCCTGTCAATGGTGTCTATCAGACGTTGGTTTGGAACTACGATGACAGAGTCAGCACTTATTCGAAGCTCATTCAATCCAATATCAGCCTTTTCTGCACGATGCCTACCCTCAAAATTAAATGGACGAGTAACAACACCAATTGTTAAAGCACCCTTCTCCTTAGCGAGAGCTGCTACAACCGGTGCTGCGCCAGTTCCTGTACCACCGCCCATACCTGCTGCAACAAAAACCATGTTTGCAGAATCAACAATTTCTTGTAAAACTTCTCGGTCTTCATCAGCAGCCTTTTTTCCGATCTCAGGATTTGCACCTGCACCCAATCCATTGGTTGTGCTCATTCCAATCGGAATTTGTTTCGCCCCATGGCATGTGCTAAGTGCCTGTTGGTCAGTGTTTACAGCATAAAACTCAATGCCAGTGAGACCTGCTTCTATCATACGTCTTACAGCATTTCCGCCTGCTCCACCAACACCAATAACCTTTATTTTCGCACTCGCATTATCAAATTCTTCTTGTTCAAAATCTATCATTATTTTTTTCAGTCACCTTTGGACAACTCATCCTTCGGTGCATCCGCAGCAGCATATAACATCCTTTTGAATAGTTATATAATGTTGTATTTCCAATGGTAACCTTATACCTCCCACTTCAAAAGTATTTCAATTTTTTCAAGCACTATTACAATGTGAATTTTAATACGTTCATAGTACACTTTTAGTTTAGCAATCAATATAACACTATCCCATTTACCCCTAAAGTGTTAATTTACGATAATATTGAAAGTAGAGAATTTAGATTTAATCAAGTAACTGTTTCTCTTGATTTAAGATATCATTATTAAGTTAACAAAATTTCTGTTTTCACCTTTTACAAATCTACGATTACTTCAATTCGTATGATTATATTAGTATTTTCGTATGATTATATTAGTATTATAGACCTATTAGTTAAAATTATACATTAGAATTTATTTTAAATCAATATATTGCTATAGTATGGAGAAAAGTGAATTTCAGTGGTGTGTCAGTATTCTCGTCAGTTAAATCATGGATATAATATAGGTAATTTACATTTTTATGTTATTTGCCTTCATAGACTTATATAAGATTAAATGTGTGTTGTAATGCTGTAGATTAATTTAATAACCGAACCATTCCTTTATATTACGAAAAAATCCGCCAAACCAACCTGAACTACGTCGTAAAGCATGAGCTTGCTTTTCTTCGCGGCGTAAGGATTCTCCATACATCGCTAACCCTAAACTCGTTGAATACATTGGATAATTTACACGATCCGTTAAGCCTTTCAGTTCCTTTGGATATCCGACTTGGACACGTACCTGTAATACATGTTCTGCAAGTTCAGTCAAACCATCCATTAGTGCTGTTCCGCCTGTTAACACAAGTCCACCAGGCAGTTGTAAGTCCCCAAGTTCGCTTGCAATTGCTTCAAGAATTTGTGCCATTCGGAATTCAATAATTTGTGCTAATTCGAATCGACTGATAAATCGTGGAGGTGTAGATCCTGTTGTAATCGGAACAGGATTAGTATCTTCTTCAGTTACCCACTCAGTCCATGCACATCCCCGGTGAAGTTTCAGTTCTTCAGCCATGGGGAGCGTTACCTTTAAATATTGAGCAATATCGTTTGTTACATGTTGACCGCCAACCGGAAATACAACTACATGCTCAATAGCATCTTCTTTGTATACAATGATTTCTGTTGTTTGATCACCGATATCTGCAAGGGCAATACCCACTTCACGTTCATCTCTTTGCAAGACAGCTTTGGCAGATGCCATAGGTGCAATGGCAAGTGTTTCCACACTTGGAATCTCTGCACTTTCAACGCTATTTAGAAGACTTTGAATTCCACTTGAATTACCAGTAATAATATATGCGTTTGCTTCTAAACGAGAACCAGACATGCCAATCGGTTCCTTAATCCTATTATCCATATCAATAATAAAGTTCTGTTCAATCACATGTAGAATATCATGACCTTCCGGGATAGCAGCAATTGTTCGTGCTGATTGCACTGCTCGGTCTACATCATCCTTAGTTATCTGAGAACTATTTTTTACTGTCACGACACCGCGTGAAGTTTGTCCCACAACATGCTCACCTGTTATCCCTAAACACACTGACTCTATATTGACCCCTGCCATGAGTTCAGCTTCTGAGATTGCCTCTCGAATCGCACCTGCAGTCAGATTGATGTCGGTTACGACTCCTCTTCGTAACCCTTGTGAACTTGCAGCACCGACTCCGATAATTTCCATCTCTCCATCTAAACTTGGCAGGGCATGGCACACTACAACAGAGATCTTACTCGAGCCGATATCCAAGCCGGTGATAATTGTTCCTTTTGCCATCTATCTGCTTTCTCCTCCTAAAAATAGTGTATCTTTATATCGTGCATCTAAATATGTTATTGTTTCTGGTATGTTAATTTTCTTATTATTTCCACGTTTATTCAAAAATGTTGTTCCTTGCACACGCATTTTTTCTCTCTGCAGGATGTGTAGACCTTGTTGTTTTATGAACAACCAAATATGGTTTAAACCTGTCTCAATCATGTCCGATGAGATCCATGCTTGCATCGGCAAAATGCCAATATTAATTGTTATCATATCAGACACTCGTGCATCAATACTCGTCAAATGTGGACTTAGTTCCGGCTTTCTCAACCTTACGAGTTTGATGATATGTATACCACGTTGCGTTGTACCAGTTTTGATTTGTTTACCAATTTCTGGTTCTTTAATCCCTTCATCCAGTATTAGTGCCAAGTGGTTTTCTCTTTCTGATGTAATAGATTCTAACACATAACCTGCATCGTCTATTAAATAATATTGATGTGTGTTTTTCTTATCAGTGTTTTGTTGATTGGATTCTTTTGCTCTCTTTTCAGTTAATATGATATGTTTTAATCGCGCAAATGGTACACGTTCAATAATTTCAATAGTCAACTGTCGTTTGACATAGTTTTTGGAAACATGAGCATTTTTAACATAACTCAGATTGTCCTTCAAATATGTAACAGTTTTAGCTTCAGAATCCATTATGATATTTTCAAGATTATCTCCTAAAACATCATAAATATCACCTTCTGTATAATGAGAATTACCTGCAAGTACAATGGATACGTGCACGTGTTGTAAATCAAAAAAACCAAGAAGAATCTTTCCTATATACAACATCGTTATTAAAACAGTAACGACTATAACCATCCTTCGCACACGATATTTTGCGTTCTGGTTACCCTTTGATTTTATGATTCGATGCACAGGACCATCATTTCTATGTTTACCAGCTTTAAGTAATTCCATTGTATTACACTCTATTCTGTGGAAAGTCTACTTAAAAATTTATGACCTACATTTACGATATCACCCGCTCCAAGTGTAATAACCAAATCATTGGGACGTGTAATCTCCAGTAGATGATTAACCACATCACCCATATCTGATATGTAGATTACATTTGGGTGTCCATGTGCTTCTATGGCATTAGCGAGATTTTCTCCTGTTACATTTTCAATCGGTTCTTCACCAGCTCCAAAGATAGAGGTAACAATCAATATATCTGCCTGATAAAAGGATCTGGAGAACTCTTCTGCAAGGTCACGGACTCGGGCGTATCGGTGCGGTTGAAAAACTGCTACGATGCGCCGGTTATAACCTTCTCTTGCCCCTCGTAATGCTGCCATTAATTTCGCAGGGTTGTGCGCATAGTCATCAACGACAACAATGTCATCGACTGATCCTAATACCTCGAATCGTCTATGAACCCCTTGAAAGGATTCAAGTGCTTGACGTATATTTTCGAATGAAATATCCAATTCGAGTCCAACTGCTATAGCAGCTAAAGAGTTTGAGATGTTGTGTCGACCGGGCATTTTAAGATGGACTTTTCCACACAGTACTCCATTGTAACGCACTTGATAATGGGAAGTGGGTCCATCTATCTCAATTTCCTCTGCAATCAAATCTGCGCGAGTATCAAGACCGTATGTGAGGAATTTCTTTTCAATTTGTGGAATGAGTTTTTGTATGTTTTCTTGGTCAAGACACAGGACAGCAGAACCATAAAATGGCACTTTGTTAATGAAGGTAAGAAAAGTCTCTCCGATTTCTTCAACGCTGTCATAGTAGTCCAAATGATCTGCATCAACTGATGTTACAACAGCGATTGTCGGATAAATCATATCTATGGAACCGTATGCCTCATCTGCTTCAATTACCATCACATTTCCATGACCGCTTCGTGCGTTACTACCATCAACTAACTTACCTCCTACAATTACCGTTGGGTCAAGTGTTGACAAAACAGCGGCAGTCATTGCTGTAGTGGTCGTCTTACCGTGTGTTCCACTAACTGCAATACTATACCGCATACGTGTTATTTCATTCAGCATTTCAGCACCCCTAATAATAGGGATTTTGGCGAACAAGGCAGCTTGCAATTCCGGATTATCTGATGGAATTGCTGGCGACATAACAACAACATCCGCTCCATTAACTTGAGTAGCAGCATGACCATACCAGATTTTTGCACCACAGGTCTTTAAATGCTCTGTTGTTGCAGTTTTTTTTATGTCTGAACCGGTTACATCAAATTTGTGGTCAAGAAGGACTTCTGCAATACCACTTAATCCCGCCCCACCTATACCTATAAAATGGATGTGTTGAGTTTTACCAAACAACACTTACCTCCAAAACCGAAACCAAAATTGAATAAATTAAAACACCTAAATAAGTCTTATGTTTACAATGCCTCTGTAAGTTTATAAAGCGACTCGGCAATAGTATCACAGGCAAACGGTCGTCCTAAATCTTTAGATGCAGCTCTCATCTGTTGATATGTTTCTTCCTCTGTGAGAATATTGATTAGATGATCCACAAGGTCCTCGGGTGTAAACTTATCCTGTTCAAGTACTACTGCTGCGCCAGAATTTGCAACTGATTTTGCATTGATTACCTGGTTATTTCCAATAGCGGCAGGCAACGGGATGAAAATTGCTGGAATACCGCAAGCGGTTACTTCAGATACCGTCATACCACCAGCTCTACATATCATTACATCTGTAATGCTATATATTTCTTCTACAGTATCAAAAAAAGATTGAACATGATGTGGAATTCCATGTTGAACATACGCGTCTCGCACTTCTTCAACATGGGATTTTCCTGTCTGATGTACAATCTGGATATTACACGAATTTGAAGACTTATGCATATCTATGTTGTCTCTATCCATTTCCTGATCATCAGACATAGCAAACTTAGCAATTAATGGACAAGCATCAATCATCACTTCATTTATTGCGCGTGCCCCCTGACTACCTCCCATTACGAAGACCGTTTTACGTAATGGAGATAGATTGTATTTGTTGTAAGTTTCGTCATTCCGTGGATATTCTGTTATACCGAGACGAATCGGGTTACCTGTCACCTGAACAATATGTTCGGGAAATCGTTGGTTATTTGGTGGTAATGCAAGATACGCTGCCTTTGCCCAACGTGCAAGAATACTATTCGTCAATCCTGGTGACACATTTTGCTCCTGAATCGCTATCGGAATATCCATTAACCAAGCAGCAAAAAGAACGGGACCTGATACATACCCGCCTGTTCCTATAACCACCTCCGGCTTTAATTGCTTCAAATATTTCAACGACTGCAGCAGTCCTTGACAAGTTTTTATTATAACAGGGATCCACTTCAATGTCAAGCTGCGTGGGAATCCTTCTACGGTAATAGGTAGAAAATTGAAGCCTTGTTGTGGAACAAGTGTCGATTCTAATCGGTCTCGTCCACCAATAAATACAAGGTCTATCTTTGGATTGAGTCGCTGAAGGGCTTGGGCAATACCAATGGCAGGATATATATGTCCACCTGTACCACCACCAGCAAATACGAACCTTTTCACATGTATTTTCTTATTTATATTTTCGTTTATAGTGTCTTGCCGTTTCTGTTGTGTATTCTGATTTTTCACATCAACTAATATCACTTACATTTAAGTGGGTTGGTCTTGTCAAATATTGATACTATCTTACCAGAGTATTTATAATTAGCAGTCTTTATTTAGGTTCATTTTTTCTTGCTTTTGGTAATGTCCTTGTAGCACTTCTGGATATATTTAAGAGTATACCTACACTGACTAAACTTATTACAAGAGACGAACCTCCATAACTGAGAAATGGAAGTGTAATACCTTTTGTTGGCAGTAATCCTGTTACAACACCGATATTGATGAATGCTTGTAGTCCAATGATTAACGTTAGTCCAGTCGCGAAAAGTGCCCCAAACCTGTTTTCAGTGCGTCTTGCAATTGAAATCCCGCGCCACACAAATATCATAAAGATAATTGTAACGCTTGCTGCGCCGATAAAACCAAATTCTTCTCCTAAGACTGAAAAAATAAAATCTGTATGCGGATATGGTAAATAATTGATTTTTGCTGAACTGTCATCAATTCCTACACCGAAAAAACCACCCCATTTCAGTGCTTCCAATGAACGTCCCAACTGAAAACTCGTTGCATCCGGCGATTGTAAGGATGCCCAGTAATCCGTCAAACGTTTTAGCCTATATGGACTACTTATAATGAATCCTGCCAGCAATGATACACCAGCACCTACTAACATGAACGTGTGAGATAGTCTGATACCTCCAATGAACAGCAGACATCCTGCGGTTGCTGCTAAAAGGACTGCAGAACCAAAATCAGGTTGTTTGGCAACTAATCCAAACATCAAACCAATTATAAGAATGTTAGGTAACACGCCATGAAAAAAACTTTTAATACGTTCCGGTTTTCTTGCTAAGAAATGTGCTGTATGAATTAGCAAGGCAATTTTCGCAAATTCCACAGGTTGAAACCGAATACTCTTTATTGCAATCCATCGTCTAAAAGTACCACCTTCTGCTCCACTTACACCCATACCTATAGGTGTAAAAACAAGGATCAATAATACAAATGCAAGGAAAAGTAGCAAATTACTATACTTTTCATAAAACCTATACGGGATGTATGAAGCAATCCCCATACCAACTAAACCTATTACACAAGCAATGACTTGAATTCTCAAATAGTGAAAGTTGTTTCCATACTGATTGTTTGATAATACATGCCCCGCACTATATACCATCAATATTCCTATTCCCACCAAGCATAGTGTAACAGCAAGCAAACCGGTATCTACTCTACCGACACCCGAAATTTGTGGACGAGCTCGATCAGATGAAAATGCAGTCGAACTACTATAATTCAGTGTATTTTGATTTTGCATATAAATTGTTTGTGTTTATTTTTGTGTCCAATTTGGGGTCAAGTGATTTTACAACTCTTTTAAAATCTTCACCACGTTCTTTATAATTTGTATACATATCAAAACTCGCATTTGCAGGAGACAAAAGCACAATGTTACCTTGTGTTGCTTGGTTATGTGCAAATTCAACGGCAGCTTCCATTGTTGCAGCATGAAACATCTCAGCACAACCTGCAAGTTCCTTTTGTATGTTCTGTGTATGTTCTCCAAGCAATATCAAAACCTTAACCTTGGTGTTGACAAGTTCAATAATGGATGCGTAATCGTTACCTTTATCAAAACCACCAATGATTAAATATACACGTTTTGCTTTCCCATTTTGATGTGATGATACTTGGATTGATTCAAGTGCAGCGTATGTTGCTAAGACGTTTGTTGCCTTTGAATCGTTTATGTAATCTACTCCATTGATAACACTTACTTTTTCATAAGCATGTTCAAGAGCAGGATGTGTCCGGTTGAATTCAAGGATAGCATTTCTAATGTCCGTGGGTTTAACACCGTAGATAGTGCCAATAACAACAGAAGCAAGTGTGTTCCGAACATTATGAGCTCCAGCTAACGGTATTTCTGCAGTATTACAAATCCAATGTTCCTGTCTGTCTATAAAAGTGTAAATGTCAGCAGTGTCTACCTTACTTTGCAAACGCGCTCCTATATCCGATTCTAACTGTTGACATAATAAATTCAGCTCCATCTCTGCATGTTCAAGACTATCAGTAAAATATGCTTTTTTAGCATCATTGTCGTTGTTAAGACCTTTTACTCTTGGGTCTGATGCATTCAGCACGATCCAGTCCTTCTCAGTCTGATTGGCGTATATTTTGCGTTTTGCGTTAAAATACGCATCCATTGTTTGATGGCGATCGAGATGATCCCGTGAAACATTTAGCACCACACTCACCTCTGGACAGAAAGTGTCTGTACTCTCTAATTGGAAACTGCTTGCTTCTACGACTACAATATCGTTCTTTGTAACAGTTCCCACCTTACTTGCTAACGGAACGCCTATATTTCCGGCAACTACCACAGAAGAAAAAAGGTTACTCTTCTCAAGAATGGCTGCTGTCAAAAGGGTTGTTGTGGATTTTCCTTTTGTCCCAGTAATCGCTACAATAGGAGCTCGACATAGACTTGCTGAGATTTCCAATTCTCCTAAAATAGAAATATCTCTATTCTTCGCCTCAACTAAAATCGGAATATCTAATGGAACTCCCGGTGAAACGACTATTAATTCAGCATTGGCAATACAAGATTCATCATGTCCACCAAGGTAATATTGTAACTGTAATCCGTCTAATTGAGATATTTCTTCAGCTAATGCACCTGAGTCACGAGTATCTGTAAGAGATATAATTGCACCAAGGTCAAAAAGTAATCGTGCAATTGCGATACCACTGCGATTTGCTCCAAAAATCGTGATTCTTTTTCCTGCATATCTGTTCATGTTAGGATATTTCAAACATTTACCTCATCTGAAAAATATAAGCAGGAGTTATCTACGTCATATACTATTATCCCAATCTCAACGTACTTAATGCTATCAACATTAAAATCAAGGCAACAATCCAGAAACGGATTACAACCTTAGATTCTTTCCATCCTGATAGTAGGAAATGGTAATGAAGAGGGGACATCTTGATGACCCGTCTTCCAAAAGTTCTGTAAGACCAGACTTGTATAATAACAGATAATGCTTCCGCAACAAATATACCACCAACAATGATAAGAAGAAATTCCTGCTTGATTAACAACGCAGAAGTCCCAAGCGTTGCACCCAGAGGCAGAGAACCTGTATCTCCCATAAATAATTGGGCAGGATGTCCATTATACCATAGAAAACCTAAACCCGCTCCTGCTAAGGAGGCACAGAAGATCGCAGTAACCTCACCACCAATTGGTAAGTGTGACAGGTTAAGGTGTTCTGCTATCAGATTATGACTTGTTAAATATCCTAATGCACCAATTGTCGCTGCGACGAATAAAGTACACCCTATCGCCAATCCATCCATCCCATCTGTTAGATTAACTGCATTTGATGTGCCGACGATAACTAAGGTTGCAAATGGGATAAAGAGAAATCCAAGATTAGGTTGTATGTCTTTCAAAAATGGAATATGTAATACTGTGCGACTTGCGGCATCATTCGCTTCAACAGGACCCCATTGATAAAGATAGCATGCAATTGCTAAAGCACCTATTGTTTGCAGGACTATTTTCTGCCAACCACGGAGACCAAGTGATTGTTTCCTGCTTATTTTACACATATCATCTAAAAACCCAAGTCCACCAAACCAGAGTGTCGTAAAGATCATAAGGTAAATAAACGGTTGATCCAACTTTGCCCAGAATAGGATAGATATCAATACCGCTACAATAATCAGAATTCCACCCATAGTTGGAGTTCCTGCCTTGTTCTGATCCTCATTTTGCTGCTGAGCTTTTTCCACCTCTTCTTGAATATGTTCCCCGATTCGCAACTGTTTTAACCGTCTGATCATGAACGGTCCTAATACAAGCGAAATAACAAGGGCTGTCGCTGTCGCATAAACCGCACGAAAAGGTATTGAACCAAAAACTTCAAAAGGTTGAAATATACTAACAAGAGTTTCAAAAAAAAGGTGATAAAACATTTATAATGCTGCTTCCAACATAATTGGGTGGATAAAGTGTTATGATAAAGTTCTAATAAAGATTTATATAATCGAATGCAGTTAGATATCCTATTACTGCAGATACATTATTTAAACAGTTTCCTCTGGTTTCGAGTTGCCATTGCCTTTTAACTTAGCAAAACTTGCTCCTGCTTGACTCAACAAATTAGTTGTATAAGAATAGATTAATCTGCTCTTCTCTTGATGTGTTTCTACGGCAAGCGAAACTAATTGAGATACCAATTCAGGAAAGGATATTCCGACAGGTTCCCATAAGTAAAAACTGAAAGAACCAGGAATCGTATTTATTTCATTCACATAAACCTGTTCTTCACTGTCTACTAAAAAATCAATTCTCGCAATACCAGCACAGTCAAGGACATGAAAAGTTTCAGTTGCAAGTTTTTGTATATGTAACGTTAATTCATCTGAAATTGGTGCAGGTATTTCACGTTGTGCACCTGCCATTCCAGATGCAACATTAGACTCAGACGTTCCGTCGGCATTCGTTTCAGCATCCGAATTTTCATGGATATATTTGTCGTCAAAACTTAAGAAGTCTGTGCTTGAAATCGGTTGTTCACAAACAGATGCAGTCGGCTGATGAGTACCCATCACTGAGCAATTAATCTCATAGCCATTTACAATAGCCTTTTCAACGATCACACGTCGGCAATATCTACATGCAAGTTCAATAGAATCACTTAGCTCATCTTGATCTATAACTTGACTCACACCAATGCTTGATCCACTGATTGCAGGTTTAACATACATTGGGTATGAAATTGAATCTTCAATTACCTTTATAATCTCGTTGTTTGCTGAATTCCAATCATTTTTTGTGAATGATATATAAGGAACTATAGGAAGTCCATTCTCATTTAGAACGGCTTTCATCATGATTTTATCCATACCTATACCAGAACCTACAACACCAGCTCCTACATAAGGTATATTCATCAGTTCAAGAAGTCCTTGAAGAGAACCATCTTCCCCGTTTACTCCGTGAATCGCAGGAAATACAACATCTATTGAGAGTTCCCTTTTTTTGCTGAATAAACCGCTTCTTTTCGGTAAAACAGTGAATTTAGCGGTTGTATCAAATTCAATACTAACAGACTCAAAATCAGTTGCATGAGGGAGTGTTCCCTCTGTAAATGTATTCAACTCATTGAGTTTATCACCTGTTAACCATGCACCATCTTTTGTTATATAGATTGGAATAACGTCATGCGTTTCTGACAAAGCAGCATTGACTTGGTGCGCGGTAACTATAGATACTTCGTGTTCAGGAGATCGTCCACCAAATAAGAGTGCCACATTCATGTTTTACATTTCCTTTACAGATACAATTGTTCTTTGTAACATCTTTTCAATCCTGATCAAATCATTACCCGTACTCTGAATCAATTGATGTATATTAAACTGCTTCATTATAATTGTCTGGTAGATCGTTTTCAAAAAGCACGACATCTCCCGGTGTCACGTGCTTGGTAAGGTGTTGTCGTGCTTCATCAAGGTTATTTGCGACATATATCTGTTTTTCTGGATAGTTGGCTTTTTTGAGTCCATCTAATATAGGAGCAGTTCTTGAACGACCTACAAGGATTACGAGATCACAAACTTTAGATGCTTCTATACCAAACTTTCTGTTCTCCTCATACTCAAGTTCACCGAGTTCCACCATACCTGGAGTAACCAATATTTTATTTCCTTCTTTTTCGCTTACAAAATCGGTTAGCACCTCAAGAGCTGCTTTTGCCCCTTCCGGATTTGCGTTAAAACTATCATCAATTACAGTTACACCTGCAGCCCCAGGTATCAACTGTAAACGGTGAGGCACAGGTTCTAATGCCTCAAATGCGTCTCTAATTTCTTCCATTGTCATTCCACAATACAGTGAGACACCAATTGCAGCAAGTATATTAGAAACGTTATGTTTCCCCAGTAAACGAGTTGTTATTTCTGCTGTTCCTGCGTCTTTGTCAACAACAGTAAAAGTCAATCCTTTATCGCTCTGTGTTATATCGTGGGCTGTTAAACTTAGGGATGTGTTTTCAGATGACTTGGTTTCTACACCATACCGAATCACAGGCACACTGTCGGTTTTATCTGCTAACCCCGCACAAATCTCATTATCAACATTTATCACTGCTAATCCATCGGATGGCAATGATTCAATTAACTCATACTTTCCACGGGCAATGTTATCAATACTTTTAAATCGTTCTAAATGTTGAGGACCAACAGCAGTGAGTATACCTATCTCAGGTGGAGCAAGACGACACAACTCACGAATATCACCCCGTTTATATGCTCCCATTTCAACAATAAATATTTCATGTTCTGGCGATAAGTCACCTCTGATAACCTTACATATCCCCATAGGTGTATTATAACTATCCGGGGTCATCAAAGTTTTATATTTCTGTGATAAAATTTGGTGAAGAATATATTTGGTGCTTGTTTTACCATAACTGCCTGTAATGCCTATAATTTTGGGTTGAAGTGTTCTTATATGTTTTCTTGCATCACGTAAATAGAATCCGTTTATTAATTGTTCCACAGGCAAAATTAAATAACTACTTACAACGAGAATTGGCACACTAAGTTCACTGAACAAAAAAACCCTTATCCGCAATCGGTTATCTGTGACTAATACACCAATTAATCCAGCAGATACAACAAGTAGGGTAAGTGCTAATCCAAAGAGTCGTTTTGCACGCGCAGTGTAAACCAACGGTTTTTTTGCTTTTGTCTTTTTTCGCCACACTATCTTATAAGCTTGGTACGCTGTCCAAACGAGACAAAGTGTTGGTAACAACCATTCGGACTGAAGGTTCGGAATAATAGACACAGCTACTACTACTGCAGCGACAATACTTATCTCAATGATTTCAAAGCAGTGATTGATATGTGTCAATATCCATTTCAGATACCGTCCAGGTTTATACCCATCAAGTTGTAATATATGTAGACCGCTGTTTGTTCTAATGATACCTCTTACATAACAGGCAACAACCAGAACATAAAATAGTATTGAACTAACCATAACTATATTGTGAATGTATGTTTACTGATCCTTATTTTCCTTATATCTTATTGCGAAGATAACAAAATACGCAATGAAATGTCTACCACCTAACTAATTCATTAGACACATTCACTGCGCATTATAGTGTAATTTTGACTGAGCAACTAAATTATCTTTTTTTACATCTTTCTTCAAATAATCTGTATGGCAAAACTTACCATCATCTACAGGTGTTCATTCCAAAAATTTAGACACAATCTGACAAAATTGATGGGATTGGTCAAGAAACGAGTAATGTCCAGCATTATCAAGAATCACTAATTCTGCTTGTGGAATTTCCGCTTCCATTATCCTACCATCAGATACAGGTGTATCAGTATCGTTCTCTCCCCAGATCAATAACGTTGATGCTTGTATCTGCGGCAATAAAGGTCTCAAATTTTGATTCACTGATTTAACAAGTGTTGCTCTCATTGATCCTGCTTCCTGATAATCCTTTGAACCTACCCGATGTGCTATTCTGTCAGCAATTCTATTTCCAAATGTACCACAATGTCGCATCAGACGACCAATTTTTGCCATATATATTCGTATATAGTACTTTGCGCTTCGTCGAGGTATAATTCCTGCACTATCCACCAAGATTAGTTTGTTTACCTTTTCTGCTTCATTTGCTGCCAACACTATTGATATTCTTCCACCATAAGAATGTCCAACGAGATTTACTTTACTGATATTGAGTTTATCTAAGAATGAGGAGATCAATTTAGCATAGTCTGAAGCATTCCATGCTATCGGTGGATTCTCACTCAGACCAAATCCAGGCAGATCAAGGGCAAATACTTGGTGAGTCCTTGATAACATATCCAATACGGATTTAAATATATTAGCTTCGCAACCCCAACCGTGGAGGAGAACAACAGGCTTACCGCTTCCTACAACATTATATGCAATCTTGAGTTGGTCTATTTCTATGAACTTTACTCGTCCCATCTCAATGCCTATCCAATATACCTGTTATCAGCTGTCTTGATACAGCAAATTTACGCATACCACCCATCTATGTGACAATTTCATGTTCAGGCTGCATTGGTAAATTTTGTAGTACTTCAGCTGCAACTGTCCGGTCATCAAATGGAAAACGTTTACCGTTAATTTCTTGATAATCTTCATGACCCTTACCAGCAATTACCACCACATCACCAGGTTTTGCATCCAAAATTGCATAACGAATTGCTTCACGTCTTTCTGAAATACATAAAAATGCTGCATTATGTGGTAATTTTGACACAATATCTGAGATGATTTTATCAGGATTCTCAGTTCTCGGATTGTCAGAGGTAATCACGCTCATATCGGCAATTTGCGTGGAAATTGCACCCATCTTAGGACGTTTCCCACTATCACGATCACCACCACAACCAAATACAGAGATTAACCTGCCCTCTGTAATTCCACGTGCGGCAGATAATACATTCTCCAATCCATCAGGAGTATGTGCATAATCTACAATAACCGCAAAGTCTTCAATAGATTTGCCGTTTGCCATAATCCGTTCAAAACGTCCAGGAACAACAGTTGATGTAAGACCATTACGAATAGATGTAGCACTACAATCATATCTCAGCCCTATGCCAATAGCAGCAAGGGCATTGTAAATATTATACTCCCCAAGTAATCCAATGGTAGTCTGTATCTCACTCCACAAAATATCTGAAGAACTAAACGCGTCGTTCTTATTTAAGACTGCAGTAAACGCTAACTGATGTAAAGAACTATCTACATTTCGTGCTTCTAAATCAGCTGCATTCTCAAGACCGTATGTTAGTATTTTCCTATTTTGAATATGTTGGATAATACGAGGAGTAACGGAGGAATCAGCGTTTAAAATTGCAATACCAGCAGGACTCAACTGATCAAATAACATCATTTTCGCATTGAGGTAATTATCCATCGTTCCATGGTAATCAAGATGGTCCTGTGTAAGGTTAGTAAAAACAGCTGTTTCAAAGGTAAGTCCAGTTAATCGGTGTTGTGCAAGTCCTTGAGAAGAGGTCTCCATCACAACATGCTCAACACCAGCATCTGCCATCTGTTTTAACATTGAATGGAGTTGAAACGCATCTGGTGTTGTCAATAGTGCTGGAATCTCAATTTTTGATGGATCTTTACCATTTGATGTTGAAACAAACGTATGTCCAACTGTCCCTAGTACAGCAGTCTTATATCCACCCGTCCTGAGAATACCGTATGTTAAATGTGCTGTTGATGTTTTGCCGTTAGTACCAGTGATACCGGTTAACTTTAGACGGTCTGCTGGATTGCCAAACCAATTTGCAGCACAAAGGGCTTGTGCTATTCGTCCATTGGAGGTCACAACACCAGTTACATCGTTAGGTAGGTTTGGGGTTTGTTTTTCTGAAATAACTACGCGTGCGCCGTTTTTAATCGCCCCGGAAATGAACGAGTGTCCATCTACATTTAGTCCCTGATAACAAACAAATACATATCCTGGCTTGACTTGTCGATGGTCACTCACAACACCCGCAATTTCCGGATTCCGGTCTCCTGTGATTTCGCTAACTTCTATTCTGTCCAGAAGTTGTTGGAGGTTCATAAACCCACTCCATTTTTCACAAGAGTGTTTTCAGGGATAGAAGGGTTTTGTGTGTTTCCAGATGAGGTGCTTCTTTTAGGTTTACTGGTGTAAGAACCAGATGTAGTTGTATTACTTTGATTTCCTTCTACATATTGTCTGTTGTCATTGTTTCTTTTTCTTGGAACGGAGTCAAATAAACCTATCCTGTCACTATAATCAAGTGTTTGCTGTGCAATCCGTTTAAAGACTGGAGCAGCAACTAAACCACTAAATCTTGCGCCTTTGGGTTCATCAATGGTTACAATAATTGCAAATTTCGGGTTGTCCGCGGGAAGAAATCCCATAAAGGACATTACCTCTTTTCCAGCAGCATAACCTTTACCTTTTTCTGCTTTCTGTGCAGTCCCGGTTTTACCAGCAATACTAACACCTTCAATCTTTGCTCTCATTCCGCTTCCCTTTTCAACAACACCGACAAGAATATCAGTCATCTTTCTTGCTGTTTCTGCATGAATAACTTGTCGAACTCTTACAGGATGATTCTTTTTAACAAGATTGCCACGGTCATCGCGTATCTCTTTTGTAATATAGGGTCGGTGCAATTCACCGCCATTGGCTATAGCCGCTAAAGCGTTGACCATCTGTAATGGTGTTACAGAGATACCTTGACCGAAGGGGACAGAACCAAGGGAGTTTGTATCCCATTTTCTTAGTGTATAAAGACTTCCAGATTGTTCATACGGTAAATCTATGCCTGTCTTCATTCCAAAACCATATCTATCAACATATTCTTGGAATAAGTTAGGTCCTAATCTTTTCACAATCTTAATCATTCCAATATTACTTGACTTCTGGATTACCTCTGTAAGGGTCAAATCTCCCTTTGCTGAAACATCTTTAATAACACGCCTATTTGAAAGTCGGTAACGACCAAATTCACAGAAGACTGTCGATGTAGGTGACATGATGCCTTCATTCAATACAGCAGAGGATGCGATAATCTTGAATATTGAACCCGGTTCAAAAAGATACCAAATTCCGAGATTTCGTTTTGCGTCCTCATTTGCATTCGTCTGGTCATTTATATCATAACTTGGACAACTCGCCATCGCTAATATCTCAGACGTTTCTACTGCAAGTACAATCGCTGTTCCTTTAGGGGCATTCCATTTCTTACACGCTTGTTCAAGCTCTCTTTCTGCTATGTCTTGAATGATTTCATCAATGGTAAGAACTACATTACATCCGCTGTTTCCAAGCGATACGGTAGATGAAGTGTTTTTTAGAGCGACAGATTGTAATCCAACTTTTCCCTGTTGTAGTGGGGAATGTACCTTCTGCAAGAAAGTGTTATACTGGTATTCGATTCCTTCACCATGATTTAAATCATTCAGGTATCCAATGACTTGTGATGCCAATTGCTTTTTTGGATATAAGCGTTCAGGTTCAATCTCAATTTTAAGCCCTCTGTGTTTATCGGTAATGTTAAGAATGTCGTCCAACCTATCGTATTCAATTCCTTTTTTAAGCCAGACAAATTCGACGTACTCCCCATTTCGTTTGCGTTTGAGTGTTGCTAATAACTCGGAAGTAGTGCTATCCAATAGAGGTGCTAAGTCTGAGGCAACGGTATGTGCGTTAGATTTTCTGTTAAAGGTTTTAGGGTCTGCACTAACCGAGATTAAGTCTTGGCTAATACCTAAAACAGTACCGTGCCTATCGAGTATCTTCCCTCGTTTTACATCATTATTTTCTTCCGAACGCCAATCACGTCGGGATGCTTCTAAGCCACCATCTAATGGTATTTGTAGTTTGAATAGCTTACCAATTAATAGTAAAAATCCTAATTGTAAGACTATTAGAACAACTACCAGTCGTCGAATTGAAAGAAATGTATTATTTTTCATAGTCTGATTATCACTTTCAGGAATGTTGTGAATAGATCTTAAAGTTCTCAATATAGCAATAGTATGTCGTCAGAGATATTGAAACTAACCTTTCTGAATAGTAATAGCAAGTTATATAAACCAATCCAACTGTTTCAACAGTTATACTATCTATCATGTAGTTCTAATGTTTTTAATGTAGGTTCAACTAAACCTAATTCCTTAATAAGTGAACGCACCCTATCAACATCAGTTAACGCATTTTCCTCCAACTCAAGTTTTCGGATTTCATCTTGTATTTTCTCACGCTGCTTTTCAAATGTAGGTCTACGTTGTAAAAAAACGCCCTTTGCATAAGATGAAAACCATATACTTGCGCCAAAAACACCTAATGATAATCCTAAAACCAAATAAACAAAAAACATGGCGACTTTGGGTTCAGGATTCGGATTTTCATTAAACAGCGAACTGAAAGTTGTCGGATTTTGCATTTTATAATTTATACGTTAGATTTTAAATATTGATACAAATTTTCAGATCAAACCTTAATTGCCACTCGTAATTTGGCACTACGTGAACGCGGATTTGCCTCAATTTCACTTATTGATGGCATCATTGGTCGGTTTGTAACTATATCCAACGACTTTTTATGTTCACAGATACAAACTGGGGTGTTTGGTGGACATATACAAGTTTTCGCATGTTTGCGAAATGTATGCTTTACTATCCGATCTTCAAGTGAATGAAAACTTATTACACAGACACTTCCACCAAGTTTCAACACTGAGATAGCTGACTCTAAACCTAATGTTAGATTTTCAAGTTCGGAATTCACTTCAATCCGTAAAGACTGAAAAACACGTGTAGCAGGGTGAATACCTTTACCTGTTTGTGGAGATTTATTCGAACGTCTTGTATACTTTGAGTAGACCTTTTCAATGATCTCTGCAAGTTGTTTTGTAGTACTTATCCGTTGTTCATCACGGGCTGAAATGATTTGCTGAGCAATCTGCTTTGAAAAACGCTCTTCACCATATTCCTTAAATATCTTTGTCAGTCTGTCCAATGAACTTTCGTTGATAATCTGGTATGCTGATATAGGTATCTGTGTATCCATTCGCATATCCAAGGGACCTGATTGCTGAAAACTGAATCCTCTTTCGGGTGAGTCAAGTTGCAACGAAGATACACCCAGGTCCATCAATACTCCATCAACTTTGGAAATACCATGCGATTCTAATATCTGCTGAAGTTGAGCAAAGTTCCCATGTATCAACTTGAAACGATCTTTGAATGGGAGTAATCTTTTTTTCGCAATTGCAAGAGCATTCACATCCCTGTCAATACCAATCAACCGACCAGAAGGCTGAGATTCCTTTAAAATCGAAAGACCATGTCCGCCTAATCCGATTGTCGCATCCACATAAATCCCTTCTGGCTTCGGTTTGACGAAATCAAGTATTTCGTTGCGTAAAACGGGGATGTGTGTTTCTGACATATTGTCACCTTAATACAATATAGCAAGAATTATGCCAATTATTAATAAGTTAATTTCCTCTGTGATATTGACCGTAATCTATAGATTTTGATGTTATAGGACTTCTTTTTTCATCCGTTTAATACTATAAGAATGTCATGCAAAATTCTAATTATTTCTTTCAACTATTCAACTGTCTCAAATCGCATTTCTTGGAAGAGTTTCCCAACTCAATTCAGACACATTTATTGTATCTTTAGGTATTATAAAGCAAACTAACCAACCGATAACTAAATTCTAAAAGTTTCAGAGTCATTCCTGACTTATATGGTCATAATAATGCTGTAAAACCAGTTCAGATATAGGTTCATAGCCTCAGGTAAAAATTAGCAAAATTGCGATTGACTCTGAAAACTCTGAAATATGACATTTTAAACTTATCAATTTTCGCGAATAAATTGATAAGTATTTCCATAACCGTATCATTAGGTACAAAGGCAGAAATTGTTTGTCCGATGGACGTAACGTTCCTACTTTATCTCTATCCATCGTTTAAAAATATGACATTTTACTGTCTCTGATTCACATCCAAATTTGTCTTGTATTTTGTTCTTGTTATTGGTATACTTAAAATCTGAATTATTGGTATATTATACGGTCTTTTACACATAGTGTGTCAATCTCAAGACACAAATCAACATTTAATTATAGCAAATAGATCTGGTTCTTCTTTGGTCAGCATCAAAATAAAAAGCAGATGAAAATTGCAATCATGGGGGGCACATTCAATCCTATCCACTATGCACATTTGCTTAGTGCCGAACAGGTGCGTGAGGGTTTGGATTATCATAAAATACTGTTTGTTCCCGCAGCACGTCCCCCTCACAAATTCCAACCAGATATCGTTTCTGCTGAACATCGTTATCAAATGGTGAAGTTAGCGACCGCACAAAATCCGTATTTTGAAGTGTCACGGATAGAATTGGATCGCGAGGGACCCTCTTACACAATCCAGACTATCAAAACGTTAAGACAGCAGTATGGTAAAACAACTGAACTTGCATGGATTATAGGCGCGGATTCCTTGATTGAATATAAGATTTGGAAAGATTTTGATGAAGTTCTAAAACAGTGCACCTTGATTGCCACAACACGTCCAAATTACGATTTAGAACTTGTTCCATCAGAAATCAGAGAACGTGTTAAAACTTTTCAAATCACCGGTTTTGATATGTCAGCAACTGAGATAAGGAATCGAATTCGTAACAATGTTTCAGTTAGGTATCTTGTTCCTGAAGCGGTTGCAGCATATATTGACCAACACAAACTATATAGATGACATTATAGATGGAACATAATGAACATTATTCCGCAAAATATGTTTAGAATAAATCTGGAAAGGAGTTAATATGCAACTAAAATGTAGCCTCTGCGGAAAAAACTATGAATTTGTATATATCAAAGATGAACCTTTACCTGCACATTTTCCATTTTGTAGCAAAAGGTGTAAGTCGATAGATTTAGGTAAATGGCTAAACGAGGAATATCGTATTAGCACTCCTTTGGCTGATTCTGAGGAATTAACGCAACTTGAACAAGATACCTTTTCTGAAATACAGGAAGAGACACTTCTAAAATTGATTAAAAGTGAAAAAGATACAGAATAATCGATACCATTTTTTAACACTCCCCGTCAAATCCCCATGCTTTAGCTTGTGGGATGTAGACGGCATTTGATTTTATATGTGAAATAAACTTGATTTTGTTCAAGAAACATGGTATACTATTTATACCTTTTCAGTGGTGGTTGTTACTGCAAC
>JAJDWI010000011.1 GCA_022825665.1 Candidatus Poribacteria bacterium | reverse complement strand
CGGAAAACATTCCATCAGATACAACTTGAACTTTCAGGAAAAAGGCAGATGCTGTCTGATCTCAGTGAGCATTTTCATGAACAAATACCAACTAAACATTGATAAACATTGATTTCTGATGTGGTCTGATAAATATCAGATATTGTGTTCTCGTCCAAAAGGAGATGCAGAAGCTATCATAATACAAGATAAAAAACAGGAACAAGATTCACTCACGGGATTTGTAATGTATCTTGCCTTGCGAGATAAAGGCGTTTTTAGATCAGACAACGCTGGAATCCATTGGATATCTCTGAACAATGGACTAACAAATAAAAGCATTACTGCAGCATCTGTTATTGGAAGCTCAGTGTTTATTGGAACAACACAAGGTCTTTATCATTTGGATTCAGGAGTTTGGAAACGATTATCTGTAGATCCGACTAACGCAGTTCATTCCTTAGCAGTTTCCGACAATATTCTTTATGTAGCAACAGGTTCAAATTATCTTGGCGAAGAACCTTTAGAATCAAAGAACATTAGTCCCCGTAAAATATACCGATCAACTAATCTTGGTATAACGTGGACCGATATAACACCTGTGGATAAATCTTTCATGGAAAATGCAACGATCGTTAACCCTACAAAGCTTTTTGTTAATGATAAAACACTTTTAATTTTAGGTGATCCGGTATTCCGATCAAGAGATGAAGGAAAAACATGGACAAACCTTGGATTCAACACAAACTTCCCTCCACTAAGTAGGACTTTAGGCTTAGCACGAAATGAGAACACTTACTACACAGTGGATCTACACGGTATTCGGCGCACATCTGATAGCGGAGGCTCGTGGGATCCATTCATGGATGGAATCATAGGGACAAGAGTTCGAGAACTAACTATCTTTGATAATCGCATTTATGTGTATACCGGTAGCAGTATTTACGAATCAACTACCAGCGGTACGTCGTGGAAATCGGTTAATCTTGATCCGAGTAAGTTCACGCCAAAACTGACGGGACGTTTACAGCCCCAAATTTATCTCCTTGTTAATTCAAAATTAGTAGTCGTTGACAAATCACTTTATATAATTACAACTCAAAAAGAGGAATTACATATTTTTCGTTTACGTCCAGATGAAGTTGATTTTTCAATGATTCTGAAAATAAATCCCCGTGAACTGCGGGCAAATTCTGAAGCAGCGAAAACAGGAGTTATCTCAGATATTGGAGAAAAGGATAGTAACTCCAAAGCCAGTAAGCAAAAAGTTTATGTAGAATACAAGAATAGTCTATTCAAATTAGATATCAACAGTTTAGAATTCACAGAAACAAGATTGATAGATTATGCTAAACAGCACAATTGGAATATTGACTTAGGATTTAAGTTTGCAGCTTCGGCAGAAACCGTCTACGTTGGGACACAGGATGGTAAGCTGCTTCAATCAACTGATGCTGGAAAAAGTTGGAGAGATGTTACGTCAAATATTCTTCCTAATTTCACTCGTATCATGGATATAGTATTGGCAGGAACAACAGTTTACGTCGCTACAGATAAAGGAGCCTTTAGTTCAAAAATCGGGGAAAACTGGCAAATATTAACTAATGATACAGGAACACATATCACCATTGATAGATTTGCTATAAGCGAATACATCATTTATGGTGCTAACAGGACAAGTATTTATCGATTAGATCCTCTCGGTAAATGGGAGCATATTTCACAGAATATCCCAGATAGAGTTATATCTTTAGCAGTAAATAGGAATATAATTTATGTCGCTACCGAGCAGCATGGTATATTTCATACAACGATTAAAGAGGATACTTTAGCAATTGGAACTGCGAATGACTAACCTACGAAAGGAAAGTGCATTTCTAAAACCTTAAATCTTTCCGAACTCACGTTATTATACTATCAAAATGTCGCATATTGTCTGATATATTACCCAGAAAGAATGGAACTATCAATCACCGCTTATGACTGAAATAAACCAAGACAGTTCCCACTTGGGTCGAGGAACATAGCAAATGTACCTTCACCTTCTGGTACAGGCATGGGTCCCATTACTATCTTGCCACCGTTATTTTCTACTTTCTTAACAGATGCGTTAATATCATCTACCTGTATATAGAAAGTTACATGATTTGTAATTGGCATTTCTTCCGTTGTTTGAACAATGTGTCCTTGAATCCCTTGATCTGACCCAGTATTTACAGAATTACCGCAATCATCGTCCTGAACTATATCCCAACCGAACAATGAACCATAGAAATCACACAATGAATCTTCTTTTTTACCTGCTATTTCAAATATCGTAACTGGATTTGCCATTTGTATTTTCTCCTCGTAGTTTTTTCAAACATATAAAAACAGAGTGATGATATACGGTTCATCACTCTGTTCATCTAACCTCTGAGTTTCCTATTATTATTACAAGAGGAATAATAGAACTATATTATTGCGAATCTGGTTGACAGTATAAGCCAAGGCAGTTACCACTCGGATCTACGAACCATGCGAATGACCCTCTGTTACCAGGAATTTGCTGAGGCGGTATAAGGGTGTGACCACCAAGACTTTCCACCTTCTGAAGATATGTTTGTAGATTGTCTACCTTAATGTAAAAAGTGACTTGATTTGCGAAGTCAAAAAACTCAGGTAACACAAAAATGTGTCCGCCTATTCCGTCTTCTGACTGTGGTTCAATACCGTAAGAGTAAATACCTTGATCGCCACCAGGTAATTGTTCGATTTGCCAACCAAAGACAGAACTGTAAAAATTGCATAACTCTTTACCGTTTTTAGCTGCTATTTCAAAGTATGTTACAGGATTACCCATTGATACATGCTCCATATTAATCAGTAATATTGTGAATGATTATATGCCTATGGAAATAGGCTAAGGCATTAGTGTATGCAGAAAAATCCGTAAGGCTTTATCTGTTTCCTAATAAAATATAATACGATATAATCTGCTAATAGTTGCACGCTTTCGTGTTCAATTTACTTGATATACAGAAGGTCTTTTGTTATAATTGGGAACAATTCAATTATACACATTTCATTGTGCCTACTTTGTTAACACTCCCCGTCAAATCCCCATGCTTTAGCTTGTGGGATGTAGACGGCTAATGGATTGATAATCATAAATAAACTTGATTTTGTTCAAGAAACATGGTATCATAATTAGACTGTTTCGGTGGTGGGTGCGCTAACACCTGCCACACCATTAGCGTGGGAAACAGGATCTTTTCAGAAACAGTATATCATGCGAAAGACTTACAAATACAAGGTGCAGGATCAGAGTAACACAATCAAGTTGGGTAATCTGCTTGACGATATGTGGCATATTCATGTGCATATTATGCGTTTGCAACGTAGATATTA
>JAJDWI010000162.1 GCA_022825665.1 Candidatus Poribacteria bacterium | reverse complement strand
TAGATAAATATGGAATAAGAACCGAAAACAGTGCTATAATTTCTTGCATGGGCGATCGTCCTTTCAAAGTTATTGTTTGGTTTTATATAACTTTAGGACATCTGCCCTATTTATTCAACAAATTTTGGCGAAGGTATTGTATTTAGAAATAGTATAAAAATACATAATCTCTAATTCTCATGTAGGTGAAAATGTAAGAGGCGCAATGAATTGCGCGACTACAAACGCGTTTTTTGTTAACGATAACCGACTATTTAGAAATAGTATAAAAATACATAATCTCTTATGTAAATTGAGTTTCCTGATAGTTCATAAATCTATGCACGATCTTGCCACTGGCACACTTTACCTCGTGAGTACACCGATTGGGAACTTAGAGGACATTACTCTGCGAGCGTTGCGTATCCTCAATGAGGTGGATCTCATCGCTGCTGAAGACACACGTAAAACACGCAGACTGCTGACACATTACGAAATCGAAACACCACTCACGAGTTATTTTGAAGGCAACCAACAGAAGAAGACAGAAACCCTCATTGCAAGGTTAAAGTCAGGGGAATCAATCGCACTTGTGTCAGACGCGGGTACACCCATAATATCTGATCCTGGGTATCCACTACTACAGGCATGCATCGCTGAAGAAGTACCGATTGTGCCGATACCGGGGGCATCAGCGATACTTGCAGCAGCAACTGTCTCAGGTTTACCATTACATAACTTCGCTTTTGAAGGCTTTCTCTCACCAAAATCTGGAAAACGGAAACGTCAATTAGCACAACTTGCGAATGAGGAAAAGACATTGATCCTCTTTGAATCCCCGCATCGACTTTGCAGATTTCTTGAGGATGCACTTGAGGAAATGGGAGATCGTGAGGTTGTCATTACTCGTGAATTGACGAAACGTTTTGAAGAGGTTTTCCGAGGGAACATCAGCCATGCATTGGAGAAATTTCAATCCACAGAACCCCGCGGGGAATTTACTATAGTTATTGGAGCATAATATTGTCTGAAATGGAAACTAACAACATCAAGAACATAGCTGTAATCGGGGCAGGACTGATGGGACACGGTATCGCACAAGAATTTGCATGTGCGGGATACCGAGTGCATCTCCACGATATTACGGATGAACAACTGAATAATGCTCGCGTTCAGATTGGGAAAAACCTTGCATTGCTTGCCGAAAACAGTGTTATTCAAGAGACGAGTATCTCAGAGACGATTCAGCGTATTCAGACGACTACCGAACTTGGAGTCGCTGCAGAGGATGCTGATTTTGTCGTTGAAGCAGTCACTGAGAATCTAACGTTAAAACAGAGGATTTTTGAGGAATTAGATTCACTTTGCCAACTGCACACAATCTTGGCAAGTAATACAACCGCTTTAATGCCAAGTCAGATTGGTGTGAACACGAACCGAAAAGATAAGATTCTCAACACACATTACTTTAATCCACCCTACCTGATTCCGCTTGTTGAACTGATACGAAGCCCCGATACATCCGATGAAACTCTGTCTGCAACCTTTGACCTTCTGACTAATATTGGTAAGACCCCCGCAATTATTGAGAAGGAAGCACTCGGTTTCGTGGGACCGAGGTTGCAAGCTGCACTTATACGCGAAGCGTTTGCTATAGTAGAACAAGGCATCGCTACTGCGGAGACAGTTGACCTCGTAGTTCGCAACAGTTTCGGTAGACGGCTTAGCGTTGCCGGTCCGTTTGAAGTGTTTGAACTCGCTGGATGGGATTTGGTTGTCGCTGCTTTTGAAGAACTATATAAAGACCTAAATAGTTCATCCGACATCAATCCGCTTCTCCAAGAGATGGTTGATGCAGGTAAACTCGGCGTGAAATCTGGAGAAGGTTTTTATGAATGGTCTGATGAACGGCAACAAGCACTCCGAGACAGGATGGGTCAAGCGTTGATTCGTGCTATGCAGCAGGATAATGAACGTAAGTCTGATTCGTGAATGACTCACATCTTTGAAGAAGTTTTACCCCTGATTGACTGGTTACAAATGCCCATAAAACTATCCCGTAGAACAATCACCATTCTCTTTGTTGGGATTGTAATTTTATGTCTGTTACTTTTCTTTAGACAGATCCAAGCCTCTCTCCTTGAACTTATCACTGCGTTCCAAAGTATTGAGACGATTCGTGAATATATTGCAGGTTATGGTCTGTTCGCTCCGATCATTTCTGCGATTCTCATGATCTTTCAAAGCGTCATCGCGCCATTACCTGCGTTCCTAATCACGATAGCGAACGGTGCACTCTTTGGATTCTGGTGGGGTATGTTGCTATCGTGGAGCAGTGCCATGCTGGGTGCTGCGCTATGCTTCCATATTAGTCGTTTTCTGGGGGCAAAATATGTTGTTAGGATTGTCGGTGAACCCGCTGTTGACAAAGCAGACATATTCATTCAGAAATATGGGAACTACTCAATTCTGATTGCACGGTTAATACCGTATGTTCCATTTGATGCCGTGAGTTATGTCGCAGGATTGACTCGCATACGATTCATTGGATTTTGGATCGCTACAGGTATCGGTCAACTCCCCGCAACTGTCGTATATACCTACCTTGGCAATAGAATATCTACTCATACAAATTTGATGCTGTTAGGCTTTGGAATCGTGATTTCTGTGTCCATTGTAATATGGTTGGTTAAGAATCGGAAGTCCCCAAACTAACAATGGAATTGTTTGTTTATCGGCTATTTCCTTACGCATCAAATATATCAATACCCCAGACGCATTCAATTGTTGATTTTTCTGTCTGATTCGCATAAAATTGCTCCTTCTAAAAACGTACACAAAAAGGGGGTTTTTCGTTTCTGTGTACGTTTTGGTTTTTGGGGTTATACCAGTCTGGGACTGGGTTTATAGGTGTGTACGATTTTTTTTGAAATTTTCTGTTTGGTACGTTTTTACTTGCTTGGTAATGGTCGATTTTTGGGTGGATATTTTTGGGGTGACAGGTGATGGTTTTTGTTGAGAATGTGGGGTGTAGTCGGTTTCTGTTTTTCATAGTGGTAGTATTATAACAGGTGTTGGACGTGGATGGAAGGGATTGGATGGATTGGAACAATAAGTTTCATGTATGTTTGATGTGGTTTTCAGATTCTTAGCTGTCGGCTGTCAGAGGCGCGGTGGATTGTCTGAACCAGGATTTTCAGGATTATAGGATTTTCAGGATAAGAGAGAATGACCAGGAGGTCGCTCCTACAGAAGAGATGGGTATACGTGATTAGTTGTGCTACCTTATGACCAAATTATAATTGGACGTTATTTTTCAAATAAGCAACGAAAATTATAACGCCAGTCTTTTAAAGGTAAATTTCGCATTAATTGCAAATATGTGCTATAATCTTAAGACAACGCTGGTAACTCGCCTTGTCAACGTTCAGGGAAGGACAGAACTAACCTCTCTGTTCTTGCTCGTTGTCATTATATTACTGAGATATTAAGGTAGTAAAATGAGTTATACAATGCTAAACCTACAAACATTAGGAGACAAACATGAAATTTGTATTAGCAATGATATATTTTATACTATGTATCTTGAACTTAATCTACAATATCTTTATTGAAAAGTATGCAAGTGGACTTGAGGCTATTTTAGTGATGGGTATTACTGCAATTGGCATATGGTTGTCGTGGACTGTGATGTCAGGCAGCTTCAAAAAGTAACACCTCAAGTTTAGAAAGGAATTTTATGGATTTTATTGAAAATCTTAGGGTATTATCCGCCAGAATAGAAGATCAAAGAGATTTTATTCAGACAGAAGAAGCAACTAAAACGGCGTTTGTCATGCCATTCATTAACCTACTCGGATATGATGTATTCAATCCAAGAGAAGTTGTTCCTGAATTTACTGCAGATATTGGGACAAAACAAGGAGAAAAGGTTGACTATGCCATTTTCAAAGATGAAAATGCTATAATGCTTATTGAGTGTAAGAAGTATGGTGAAGATTTGTCTGATGTTCACACATCACAACTCTACCGATACTTTTCAGCGGTTCACGCTCGCTTTGCAGTGTTAACTGACGGTGTTTTATACCGATTTTACACTGATTTGGAAGAAAATAACAAAATGGACACCAAACCTTTCCTTGAATTTGACATGTTTGACATTCAGCCAACACTGGCTAATGAACTTAAAAGGTTCACAAAATCAGCCTTTAATTTGGATGAAAACATTTCTGCTGCCAGCGATCTGAAGTATACAAAAGAGATAAAGCAGATCCTCATGGAACAATTGGATACACCTCACACAGAATTCGTGAAATTCTTCCTATCATCTGTCTATAGTGGTATTAGAACACAAAATGTCGTGGAACAATTCACAGAAATTGTAAGGCGTGCATTACACCAATTCATGAATGAGCAGCTTAATTACCGTCTACAATCTGCAATAAAAGCTGAGGACACCGCAGAAGAATCAACTGAAGTTGATGACATTGATGATTCAATAGACGATGAAGAATCCTATATTGTAACAACCGAAGAAGAGTTAGAGGGATATTATATCGTCAAGTCAATTGTCCGAGAAGTAGTTGATCCAGACCGTATATTTCACAGAGACACCCAAAGGTATATGGGTATTATACTTGATAATAGTAGGAAAAAACCTATATGTCGCCTATATTTTAACAGTGATACTAAATACTTAGGATTGCTTGATAGTGAAGGTTTAGGTTTAGGAGGGTCAAAAAAATTTGATCGAGTTGAACTTGGAAATGTAGACGACATTTACAATCACGCAGAGGCGTTGAAAATCATTGCTCAAAGATATGATGACCCTATACCCGCACAGACCGAAGAGAGTATAGAGGAAACAGAAGAATTCACCATTGAGACGTGATATACTTTATATTCACCGCAATCTGAATGCTATTTACACCTTGCTTGCTAACGATGGCATTATTCACAGACCCTCGACAAACCAACCGAGGGTCTTTTTGTTACTATTTTGCTTTTCCAGATGTTAACATGGTTAACTACTCATTATTACTAATAGCAAACTTTGGGATGGTATGGGAATCTCATAGGTCTCCATCTCAGAAGTCGTAGAATGGTGGATGACTTCCAAACAACCCCCGATGCAGTGATAGCATTGATGGAAAGCAGATTGAGCAAATGCATCTGATACACCTGTTGCCCCGCGGAATCAACGCCAAATGCGCTTATGGCATTTGTCGGGGCTTGGTGTTAGCAGGATTAACGTTTACTATACACCTTTCGCCTCTCCGAGGCTTTAACAAAGTATATCCCAGTCTCAGCGGTGCGGAAGGTGTAAGGTATAAATTGTGGGTACAACCCCCAACAATGTAAGAGGCGCAATAAATTGCGCGACTACGAACACCCATATCCTTAAATTGACGTTTATGGGGTCGCGCCGACCGGGATGTCACATCTACAGAGAAGAAAGACTGGTGAGAAGAACTCATCATCCATGATGCAGACAAAAGTAATCGGGGTTAGAAACCCTCCTACAAGATTACTACGCAACAATTGATTGGCTCTGTCTCTGTATCAAAACCCAAAACCAATTGACATCAAGTCTACTTTAAGGTAAATTCTTACCAAACAACCTCATAACGCAAATAAAAGGAATATAATTATGATCCGTATAGGTGTTATTGGCGTAGGGGGCATGGGCAATGGACATTGCAATTCGCTCCCGAATGTAGAAAATTGTGAATTTGTAGGTGTCGCGGATTTGCGTCTTGACGCGGCGAAAGCTGTCGCAGAAAAGCATAATATCCGTGCGTTCCAAGATTACCAAGAACTCTTTCCACTCGTTGATGGTGTTGTCGTTGCAACACCACCTATTGCACATACTAAAGTCGTGGTTGATGCAGCAGAAGCGGGTGTGCATGCTTTCTGTGAAAAACCGCTGTCTTTAACGCTTGAAGAGTCGGACGAAATGATTGAAGCTGCAGACAAAGCTGGCACACATATTATGGTAGGTCAAGTTTTGCGTTTCTATCCTGTCCACGAACTCGGTAGAAAGATGGTGGATGCTGGAGATATCGGAGATGTGGTGTATATTGAAACAGATTACACGGGTCCCTACAATGCCCCGCGCGGTCGTCCAGAGAGTTGGTATGGCACTGTCGGTGGATTGTTGGAAAACGGCATCCATAAATCCGACTTGATTAACTGGTTCGGCGGCAAACCTCTTACCGTTGCAGCGGAAGTAGGTAGTTTCTCTGGACACGACGATTGGGAGGATTATACTGTTTCGCTCATCCGTTATGATACAGGAACTGTCGGTATCCTACGTTGGGGCGGTTTCATGGGGGCACGCGGAACAAACGATACTTTCATTGATGGAACTGAAGGATCACTCCGTCTTAACATGTCATCAGACCTTGCCTATCTGAAAAAGCGTGGGAATAGCGATTGGGAGGAAATTGTGCCTGATCGATCTGGACCGAGTCATGTTGTCGGGGAACTTACGCATTTTGTTGAATGTATCCGTGACAACAAAACCCCGATGATTGATGGTAGAGGTGGAAAGGATGCTGTTGCAGTGGTCTTAGCTACATACGAATCTGCAAAAGAGAAGACGAAGGTTTCTCTTAGTTAGTTGCCTGTCGTCCCCAAACTTAAAGTCCACGTTACAAGAATAGTCGCGAATAATAATCATTATCTCAATGTAAGTTGGGTTGATCCACAGGTGAAACTCAACTTACAGACTACCTATATCATAACGTGAGTTTGATAAATCAGATTTTTGGAGGTGGTGTGGTTAGGAAACCGTACCATAGGTGTCAATTTGTGATTCTTGTCCGTCTGAATTGCTTGTTGTCTGAACCAGGATTTTCAAGATTACAGGATTTCCAGGATAAGAGTTTAGACAATCACACTCCTTGCCAAGTATCTGCTGTTCTGTATCTACTATTATAGATTTTGTTTCAATTATTAGAAGAGACCTTTGATAAGAAGCATCCTGTAAATCCTGTAATCCTGAAAATCCTGGTTCAGACAACGTGTCGGAGGTCGCTTTGCTCACTCCGACCTACCGGACTGAATGTCAGAATGCGGGTGAGGAAACCTCGCCCCTATAGAATGAAAAAACGTTGTGAAGGAAATTATATATGAACTCATAGCGAGTACGAGCTAAACACCGTTGAAAGTCACTCGTAAGTTTATCATTGAATATGCTAAATACCGAAACCCTAAACGGGTTTCTTTGAGTTTATCGTAGCTAATGGCAAGTTTCCTGTAAGTATCTTGC
>JAJDWI010000015.1 GCA_022825665.1 Candidatus Poribacteria bacterium | reverse complement strand
CTAAGGGATTTAGTCCCAATCCGTTCCAATCAAAGCAATTTGATTTGGATAGGACACCTACAGAGAGTAGGCGATTGCTTTCCTATCCAACGGACTAAATACATGATACCGCATTTTATAGAAAAAGTCAAGGATTTTTGGTGGTGTTTCATCCCAAAACTAAAGCATTGGGCTTTCACACCGCAACGTTTGGTAATTGGACTTCGTATGAGGACATCAGCCTCTTTTGAATAATAAAGAACCCGTTGGGACGTCACCAAGTCGACATGTTATCAGCGAGGACCCACATGGCAAGATTATTGCTATTAGTTTGCTCCTCGCTTTTCTCTGGGGTGGAAATTCCCCAGCTATAAAAGTCGGTTTGGAAGACCTTCCTCCGATGGCATTGGCTTTTTTACGTTTTGTTATTGGACTCATAGTGGTTGGTGTATGGTCACTTTATCGTCGTGTTCCGCTCGGATTACAACGTGGTGAATTTCCTCGCTTGGTCCTTCTTACAGCGATTTTCATATCCCAAATCATCGTATTGAATACAGGGACTAATTTCACGTCCGCTTCACGTTCTACGATTTATGTTAATTCCTATCCATTTTTCACAGCACTATTTGCACATCTCTGGATACCTGGGGAACGACTTTCTGTAACTAAGACTTTAGGTATTTTAATTGCCTTCAGCGGTGTATTTATTACAGTCGTTCCAAATCTTGGTAATGGTGAGTCAACCCTTTTTGGTGATGTATTGGTTCTTGTAAGTGGATGTTTTTTGGGATTACGAGTTGTTGTGACGAAGTTGTTAGTCCAATATATTCATCCGTATCGGCTTTTGGTGTGGTACTTAACTTTGAGTCTCCCGGTCTATGCGTTGTTGAGTTACTTGTTTGAAAGAGATATGACATTCCAAATATCACTCGCAAGTAGTTTAGCCCTGCTTTATCAAGGCGGTGTTATTGCTGGCTATTGTTTCTTGGCGTGGACATCGATTCTTGAAAGATATAGTGCCAGTAAGCTTGTTGTTCTGTTTTTTGTTACCCCGTTGTCAGGGGTGTTGTTTAGTTATCTATTTTTAGGAGATGAATTAACGTTTACTTTACTGTTTGGTGCTGTTCTTGTCGCTGCTGGTATTTATCTTGTGAATATGCGGCGTTGATGTCCTCTCGTATTGTATAGTGCCTTATTTCTATGACACATTGATAAGTGTGTCTAATGCAGCTTGTGAATCGGTTTCTGGATTGAAGGTGAGTATTCTTTCCCTTTTTGCTGCTCTAATAAGACGTTTATCGGAACTAATCAAAATCAATCTATGCCCATTTATTCGTAATCTATTTGCAAAATCTTGGACACATTGGAGGATGATGGCATCAGTACTATTTAGAGAATGCGTTTCAATGAATTCCCATGATGCCGTTATCTGATCTTCTGTTGGAAGGACTAATTCTACTTCGTTACGTTGGATAAATTCTTCTTTAAATTGCTCTTCTATCTGATTAAATAGTTTTTTAGTAATGTTCTTATATCTGTCATCATTCTTGTGTCTGACTAAGATGGAAATTACTTCACCAACGCCTTGAAGTAAGCAAAACATCTGATATAAAGGAACCTGATCAAAAAGATAGTTCATTTTGGTCGTGCCTGTTTCGGAAATATGGTGTTTGATAATTGCACTTGCATCTAACCAATAATAATTCACTCCTTCTATTTCTCCCGTTCTTCTATTATGGCACGACTAAAGATGTTATCTTCTGGGCTTATTCCTTCCTCTAATAACATCTGCTGAATTTCTTCAATTGATAGAGTTTCAGCATTAGGATCTGGTTTTCCGAGAACTTTTTCAAACAATGGATGTCTTCTTTCATATTGAGCCTTTATTCGTGCTAACCGCGCTTCTTGGAATTCTTCGGGAGTAAGGGATTTCATTAATGGAGCCTGTAGTTTTTCTAGTTCCTTTTTCACTTCTGCTAAATCCCATTCAAGTTGTTCGATTTTTATGATTAGTTTCGTTATATCAGGTATCATTAGTGTTCACCTTTATTTGTGTGTTAGATGTTCTATAGACATTTTGTTCCGCTGGTGTGGATCTTTGCTGAATACGAGATATTCTTCTCGGTGGTTTGCTTTATGAAGATTAAGAATTTAATCGGGTAATTTTTAGTTCCTTGTAGCGTCCGGTGCGGTTAGGAAACCGCACCTACCGGGTTTGGGTCCGAATTACCTAATTTATTTTTTAATCTTCATCAAGCAAACTTGCTGAAAATTCATTAATGTTTGAAACCAGTATGTAACAGATATAAATTGTCCAAATTTAACTTTAACTGCGTATCTGTTCATTTATGGTAACAGGATAGATTTCAATGTCGGAACGAGTGATGAGTATGCCGACATAAAATGTGAGCCAGTTACCGCAGAGTTCGATAGACATGAGTTCATCGTTTTCGGATATATACTCATGAAGTTCTGCTTGGAATTCCTCTTTTCCTTGCGCATCGGTGACGGTGAGTTTCGCTGGGACAATTTCCTGTCGGTTGTATACAATAGCAATTTCTTCGTCCTCATTATCAGGATCTGGGTAATATAGCGTCATCTCGTCTGGTAATGGATCACCGAGTTCCTGTTCACCGTCAACAATCCATCGTGAGATTTCATACTGATCCTGTGTTCCAGCAATGTGATCGACTCCGACCACAAGTTCCTCTTCTACATCTTGGACATGATACATATAACGGAGGAGTGCTTCACCTTCGTATTTCTTTCGCTTGTAGAGTGTGAAGGCGTGAGAAGTGTCTCCCGTATCCTGAAATGTTGTCAGATCAGAGAGTTCAATGATACTTTCTATGGGTATGTCAACTAATTCATGCCGTTCCGGTTTTTTATCTGTTTCATCTTTGCGTTTTCCAAAGAGGGATTTTCCGTCTTTTCTGCCAAATAATGCCATGTAATCACCTAAAAATATCCTTTGTTATACAATACTAACATGATTCCACCAACGATGAGAAGACTGCAGAATATGAGTATGAACCATGTTACACCTGACGATTTCTTTACTACGACAACCTTTTGCTGGACAGGTTGTTGTGGTGGTGCCCGTTGCGTATTGGATGTTACGGTTGGCGTTTCGGCAGTTGCGAGGAGTTCTTGTTTGATTGCCTCTTCATCTGGTAGTTCTTCAACTGTGACTACCTCTACGTTGTCTCCGTAGAATTTATCAGGATTCTCCTCAACGTAACTGGCGACAAAGTCTTCATCTCGATTTGTTCCGGGGTCTACATAGTTTTCGTTAGGTACAACCCCCTGACTTTCATAGTAATCTTTGTAAAATTCGTACTCTTTCTGTTTTTCATCAGTCCAATGTTGCCTGTCGTAGTTTGGATGGTGATAGTGCCATAGATAACTACGTCGGATTGCATGGTTGTAGTAGTCATGGAAATAGAGTCCGAACATCAGGTTATTAAACGCCATAGATGCCTGTAAACTGTATAATGAATAGGTTGGATAGGGATTATAGAACGTGCGATAGTTGTTGACTGTGATGGTTTGACGTTGTTGTCTACGAGCACTTGCAGTTTGTCGGTTTGCAGTCGTAACTTTACGTTTGAGGCTACGGTTTTCTGCTTTTAGTTGCCGGACTTGTTTGCGGTTCTGTGCTGTGGTTGCTCTTTGTTGGCTTCGGGTAGCAGTAGCGTTACGTGTTGATGGTGTGTTCGTTGTTTTGGCACGATTGGTTGCTGTCTGTTTCTGACGAGCAGTTGTACTGGAGCGAGTTGAAGTTGTTCTTGATGTGCGACTTCCACCGTAACTACTCCCAGTGCTTCGTGTTGAGGTAGATGTCCGTGGTTTTGTGTAAGTGCTTCTTGAACTGCTGCTGGTTCTTGAGCTGCTATATGTGCGTTTCGGTGCTGTGTAACTTTTTGTACTGCGACTGTAGCTGCGACTTGAACTACGGCTAAAGCTGCGACTGAAACTACGTCCTCCGAAACTACGACGACTTTCTACGTCTTCGGGTGCGTAGGCGAGCAGTAAAATGACAATTCCAAATATTGACAATGCACGTTTTATTGTGCTACTAAAAGATGTTTGTTGTGATTTATTCATGATTCTAATATTCCTCCTTCGTTTCCGACATTCTTATAATTCGTAATAGGAAACCTATACAACAATAGTGATTCAGGCAGACATGCCGGAGGTCGCTTGCTCGCTCCGACGGACGATAATGTAAAAGACGTATATCTCAATATTTCTTCTAATTCTCTGGATTTTTCATTCCTTCAAACCGTCCCAGTTTTCGTCTTTTGGGACGGTTTTGGGACGGTGATGTTTTCCCAGTCTGTGTCTGGGTTTACTGGGGTTTTTATGTGGGTATTTTCAGTTTTTTATTTGGCATTTTTGGGACGGTTTGTGTTTTTGTAAGATTGACTGTTTTTTTGCTGGGTCGTAATTTTATCAATTTCACCGAATTATCCTGATAAAAAAGTGTACCATAGGGTACATTAATTTCGTTCAGTGGTACATTTTGGTACATTGCTTCTAAACGCTGTTTCTGTATGGGTTTATAGGTTGTTAAAATTGGTTTTTTCATGAGAAAAAATTTTAATTTTGGTACATTTTGTATATTTTGTGAAAATTGCAGTTTTTTGACTACAATTTCGTTTATTTTTTTATATATATTCATGAGAACGTTGCTATCGTAAAATGTTAACATGATTAGACTACTCGCAACTAAAGATTTTATGTAATATGTATTATAACATAAGAAAATAACGGATGTCAAGTTAAAATCTACATATTTTGTATTTTATCTATTTTTGTGATGACTGTGCTTGTGTTTGGTGTTTTTCTGTCATTATGATAATATTTTAACTTATGATGTAGGTTGTTTGTTGTTATTCTGGTGTATGGAACAATATATATCCAATATGTTTTATGTGTTTTTCAGTATTCAATAACCAACCTACATTTGATGTGACAAAAACTTGACAAAGAAATTTGTATTTGTTAGACTATATATATCTTTACTATGTGCCTGTAGCTCAGTTGGATAGAGCGTCAGCCTCCGGAGCTGAAGGTCGGGCGTTCGAGTCGCCCCAGGCACGTTTATATTCTTCTCGGTTTGGAAACCCCTAAAACTATAGCTGCCACTTTATTGATATAATGTTATCATTAATATTAATGGGTGTCAAGGATATTGAAAGGAATAATATGTCACTTGATGTACGTGATTCACATTTATTGGAATTGGTTGATTCAGAAGCGACTGTTGAACGATTGGCAACCGGATGTAAATTTACTGAGGGTCCGCTTTGGCATTCCATTGGAAGGTATTTGCTTTTTAGTGATATACCTGAGAACAAAATTCGGAGATGGGATGAAGAATCTGGTATGACTGTTTTCAGAGATCCATCTGGTAATTCTAACGGATTGACTTACGATAGGGGTGGACACCTAATAGCATGTGAGCACGGCAATCGTCGTGTCTCGCGAACGACTGCGGATGGAGATGTGCTGACGATTGCATCGCATTATGAAGGCAAACGGTTGAATAGTCCGAATGATATTGTTGTGAAAACTGATGGTAGTATCTATTTTACGGATCCACCATACGGTTTATCAGGGGGATCGGAAAAAGAACTTGATTTTCATGGAGTATATCGGTTGTCTCCCGATGGTGAAGATTTAACGCTGCTTGTTGATGATTTTGATAGACCTAACGGAATCTGCTTTTCTCCTGATGAATCTATTCTGTATATAAACGATACAAAACGGATGCATGTGCGTGCATTTGATGTTCAAGATGATGGCACATTAGCGAATGGTCGTGTTTTTGCAGAGGAAAAGGGTGATAATGGCGTGCCTGATGGTATGAAGGTAGATGTTAATGGCAATGTCTATCTGACAGGACCTAACGGTATTTGGATATTTTCCCCAGAAGGCACACACCTCGGTATTATTCTTGTTCCTGAACGCACTGCGAATCTTGCGTGGGGTGGTGATTTTTGGAAAAGTCTATTTATTACAGCGAGTACGTCCATCTATCGTATAGAATGTAAAGTGGAAGGGATAGCAGTGTCATAATGAATGTGAAGATTAAGAGAGTGGATAAATCGCTTCCATTGCCTAAATACGAAACTGAAGGGTCTGTAGGGTTTGATTTGCTGTGCCGTGAATCTGCGGAAGTTGCTCCTGGTGAAATAGTTTTAATTCCAGCGAATGTGATTGTTGAAACACCACCTGGTTATATGTTGATGCTATGTATGCGGAGTAGCACCCCGCGTAAATTTGGATTGATGATGGCACAAAGTGTCGGTATTATAGATAATGACTACTGCGGTGAAGAAGATGAGATAAAAGTCCAGACTTACAATTTCACCGATGAAACTGTTACGATTGAAAGGGGTAGTCGAATCGCGCAAGCGATTTTTGTTCGTGTTGCGACTGTAGAATGGCAAGAGGTAGAGGAGATGACAGAGTCTTCTCGTGGCGGTTTTGGTAGTACTGATCGGTAACTTTATATTCCTCAAATTCGTATTTATTGAAAACTATAGTAAAAACCATAATTATTTCCACACTACGGTAGGTTCGGTTTCCTAACCGAACCTGTGTAAAGAGTGCGGTTAGATGAAGATTAAGAAATAAATTCGGTAAGTTATTATTGAAGTCCAGCGCGCTTACAAAGCGCGCCTACAGGTTTTGGGGACATTAATATTACCGAAAGAATAAATTAATCTTCATGAAACCGCACCTACCAGGGAGTATGCCCTAATTTTTAGGTTTCACTATAAATTATCTTAACTGGGAGTTAATAATAAAAATGAAACAGTATCTTGAAGGACTTCAACGGATATTAGATGCTGGGGTTGACCGCGAGGGTAGAAATGGTAAGACACGCGCTCTCTTCGGCATGCAAATGCGGTATAATCTTGAAGATGGTTTTCCTGCGGTAACGACAAAGAAACTTGCGTTTCGATCTGTAAAAGCTGAACTTCTGGGTTTTATACGTGGTTTTGATCATGTTAAACAGTTTCAGAATCTTGGTACGCAGATATGGAATGCGAACGCTGCTGCGTGGGGGCGTGATGGTGCCCTTGGTTGTATTTACGGTGTGCAGTGGCGTAGATGGCGTAAAGAGGATGGTAGAATTGACCAACTGGCGGATGTGATTGAACAGATAAAGTCGTGTCCGAACAGTCGTAGGCATGTTGTCACAGCGTGGAATCCCGCTGAATTAGACCAGATGGCATTAGCACCGTGTCACATGTTTTTTCAGTTTTTTGTAGCAGATGGCAAGTTGTCCCTGCAGATGTATCAACGTAGTTGTGATATGTTCCTTGGTGTTCCCTTTAATATTGCATCCTATTCATTGCTTCTTTCTATGGTGGCGCAGGTTACTGATCTTGAACCGAGTGAATTTATCCATGTTTTGGGGGATGCACACATCTATCACGAGCATTTTGATCAGGTAAAAACCCAACTTCAGAGGCAACCCTACCCACTTCCGAAACTTTTCTTGAACCCGAATGTGTCGTCTATTGATAACTTCAAAATTCAAGACATGCACTTAAAGGATTATCAGCATCACGATGTAATTCGTGCGAAGATGATTGTCTGAGAAAAAAGGTAGATGCGGATAATCTTCACGATACTTATTGCAATTTCGCTTATTAGCTGCGAACCGACAGATACTAACCCTATTGCTGAGGTGGTAAGATTCGGGCATGGCAACTTCATATCGGTATCATTGATAATGCAGAGTCAGGTTGAATCCGTAAATGTAGAAACCACTGCTACGGGATTCAACATAAAAATTACTCAAGGAAAACGCGGCATTGAAACGACAACAGTTGAAATTGTTGATAATGAAATGCATGCTGGGAACGATTCTATACAACTTGGTGAATCCACCGAAAACTTGTTACTCACGGGTGTTGGAGAAGTAGAAGATACGGTTATTCTTCAATTCCAAAAGACGAACCTATTGAAGCCTAAACCACAATACTTTCCTATTGGCCGTATCTTCTCTGAAGACTATAAAACAAGTGATGGGGATCGCCTGAAGTTTAGAGCCTTCCGAAGTGAGAACAGATTATCTCTTGTTTTGTCTATTGAACCAAAGGACATTGATTTTCAGCATATCTCTGATGTTCCAATAGACCGTTTTGATTTCATTGACAATGCTTTTAATGTGGAGTTTAACACAGGGACCCGTATAATAAAACATAGTTTTCCACTTGGAAAAGTTGTAAATGTCAATGAAGAAGTTGAAAATAATGGTATAGGTTTGTTGATTGGGTCAAGAGTGGTCATGGGTTCTATTTTTCATATTGCTTCTGTGAATAATGATAGATATTGAATTAATTCTAAATCGTCTCATTTAGTCTGAACCAGGATTTTCAGGATGGACAGGATTTTCAGGATAAGAGGTTTCTTATCAGGTAATACCAATTTTATAAATGATTTTCCCATTTGGGTTGGGTGTAACGAGTATCCCAAATTGATAGACCGTTGACCTTTCCATTTCGCAATAACCCAGAGATCAATCAGATGAAGATTCGGATAGTTTATTTTATTACTCTCTTACTGCTGTGTATGAGTTGTGCAGTTGAAGAACAATTACGGTATGAAGGATTCAGTGGAAATGCAGAATGTTGGTCTGTGCGGGTAGGTATGCCGGATGATTGGAAAATAATTAACGCTCATCTTGAAACCAACCAAGTGCTTGTAGAATTTGATAGAGGAAGAGGTGCAGAAAAACAAATTGTACAACTTTCATTCCCTATCAAAGACCTTAATAAACACATCCAATTTAGAGGTGCAAACCGGATAAACGACTTAGCAATTTTGCATTTTACTGTAGAAGAAGATCCTCAGAGTAAGTTTAATCCTCCTATGGCAAAATCTGAAATTATCAACGGTTTCAGAACAAAAAAAGTTTATGCTATCTTCAGAACAAGTAAATTTCTGATGATATATTTCACGATTGAAAATACAAATCCCGGAAAACTTCTCTCTTTCATTGACTTGAGATCAATGAAAAATTCTACTGATAGTTTTAAATTAGTCAACGGTGTATTACATTTTAAATTTGGTGGGAAAAGGCATAAAGTTAAATTACCTACTAATGAATTTATAGGACCGCATGAAGAATTAAGAGGCTGGAGTGGAAGCAGTAATTTTAATGGCAATATACTCAGGTGGTCAACTGCAATTGAAATTGTTTCTAAACAGAAAAAGGATTGATGGATTACTGAATACTGTATTGTGAACCGAAGGAGTGCTAAAGAATAGTGCAAATTTCAATGATTGCTGCGATAGATAAAAACCTACTCATTGGTAATGGACCGCATATACCTTGGAAATTACCTGCTGACCTTAAACATTTTCGTGAGATGACTATCGGCAAACCTGTCGTGATGGGACGTAAGACCTTTGAAACGCTTCCTCGTCCGTTGGCAAAGCGGCGAAACATAATTCTAACACGTAATGAGAACTACAAGGCACCGAAAGGTTGTATAGTTGCTCATTCAGTTGATGACATCCTTGCAACTGTCGGAGAAATGTATGATGATGATTCAATGGAACTCATGATATGTGGTGGTGCGCCTATATACGCAGCGTTTTTGCCGTACGCAACCCGGCTTTACCTGACGCAGATTCACGATACGTTTGAGGGTGATGTCTATTTTCCTGAATTTGATTGGAATGCGTGGAAAGAAGTGAAACGGACAGATTGTGAAGCGGATGAGAAAAATCCTTATTCCTATAGTTTTCTGGTTTTAGATAGGAAGTAGAATGGAGTAAATTTGTGCTTAAATTATGTATGCTATCTGGTTCTTTTGAATATGACTCGGAAGTGTCGTTGAATACGTTAAAAAGATATGTTGAGAAAAATTATCCTATTCAAGCGAATATGATAGTCTATGAATCAGAAGAAGATGATCCTTCTTTAGAAGTATTAGATGATGCTGATGTTTTGCTTGTCTTTACTCGTCGTCTCAATACAGATGGAGAATCACCTCTCATAGTCCGTGAAGCACAAGTCTTTAGACTTGTGATATGAGGACTTTTCTTTGCTTTAGCCAAAATACCATTGACTTTATTCTAAATATATGTTATACTATATACTATAATCTAATATATCAATAGACACAATGCTGGAAATTAAGGAAAAACCCTCTACCTATAAGTCTACCCATTCTTTAGTTTATAGTTGTGACTACCATGTGATATGGTGCACAAAATATCGTCGTCCTGTTCTTGTATCTCCGATTGATATGCGTCTCAAAACACTCATCTATGAACAGCAAGAAGTCTATGAGTATGAAGTGCATGCGTGTGAAGTGATGGATGATCATGTTCATCTGCTGATCAGCAGTAGTCCGCAACTTGCTCCTGCCTCAGTAGTTAGCAAAATCAAAGGGTATACCTCTCATGTATTGCGTGATGAGTTTCCTCAATTAAAATCTCGCATCCCCTCGCTCTGGACTCGTTCTAAATTTATTGCTTCAACGGGTGGTGTGACCTTAGAAGTTCTTCGTAAGTATATAGAAGATCAGCGAGGTAAATGATGGTTCTAACGTTCAAATATCGCCTATATCCGACACAAGCACAAGCAACGCGATTATGTCAACATCTGTCGCATTTGTGTGAGTTGCATAACGCTGCGCGGCTCAACCGTATCCGTGCCTACGAAGAAGAGGGGCGTAGTGTCCGTTATGCGGAGCAGTGCCGTCTTTTGACACAAGCGCGTGGGCGGCACGAAGATTTTCGGGCTGTGCCGCACGAGTTTCAGAAACACGCACTGCAGCGTGTCAACAAAGCATTTGCCAACTTTTTCCGTCGGGTCAAACAGACAGGCACAAAGCCCGGTTTCCCGCGTTATCGTAAACGTATCCGTTCTCTCACTTGGAGTCTACGCAAGAACAAGGCAGGCATTCGGCAAAATCCTATTCGTGAAACGAAATACCGATTGGATAGGCTGCTTGTGCCTAAACTTGGGCAAGGATTTTATCGGTAAACTTGTCTACAAACTATATCATCATAAGCAGAACAATGTGATCGTCGCAGAGGCACTCAACACCTCTAATATGGTCAAGAATAAACATCTCAGTAAGAGCATCAGTGATGCAGCTTGGGCAACCTTTTTTGACACTTGTGCGAACATAGCCGAAAGAGACGGTTTGCACTTTCATCAAGTTGACCCAAAGCACACATCGCAAACTTGTTCAAGTTGTGGACAGAAACCCAAGAAAAAGTTATCCCTTGCGACACGAACATTCAAGTGCAGCTATTGTGCGAATACTATGGATAGAGACCATAATGCTGCACAAAATATACTTCAAAGGGCAGCTGCTGCCCTTCGTGGAGAGCGTTGGGCTACCGACCTCTATGAAGCGAGAAACAAAAACGAAGCAACAAAGGCTACGGACCATAAGAAAGTTATTCAGTTACCGCTGTTTGACACTATTAACAATCCAAATGCCTTTAGGCTTGGGTAGTTGAATCAAGCGGTTTCAATCGTATTGTGAAGATGGCAGACCGATTGTCGGTGTGAGAACTGCAAGTCATGCTTATCAGAATTGGTTGGAATTTGATAAAGTAGTGTTAGGAGGGGATTATCAAGGACATTATGGTCGCGGACCTACTGTACAATTAGAAACGGTGGTGACAGAACATCCGATTCTGGAAGGGGTTCCGCAATTTGAGAGTTATGGGAGTCTTTACAAAAACCCTTCGCTTCGGGACGGGACGACTGTGTTGTTGATGGGACGAACAGATGAACATACGGAACCTGTGGCATGGACACGTTTGCATAATGGTGGTCGCGTCTGTTATACTTCATTAGGGCATCAGAAGGATTTTGAGTTAAATGCGTTTCTAAGGTTTCTGGCGAATAGTGTTCTTTGGGTGTCAAAATAAATTTAGAGAAGAGATGTATTTTAAATATGGAAACATTGACGATTACGAATGGTGATATTTATACACCGACACATTATGGTCATGGAACCGTTGCCATTCAAGGAGATACAATAACAACAATTACAAAAGAACAACTTCCGCCTTCAGATAAGGTAATTGATGCAACAGGATGTCTCGTGATTCCTGGTTTGATTGATGGATTGATTCATGGCGGTGGTGGTTGTGACAGCATGACCGGCAAAGCCGAAGACATTGGGACAATTGCCCGTGCACATGCTGCTAATGGTGTTACGGCGTTAGTAGTCGGTATTTCTTCGGGGAGTATGAAGCAGATAAACTCTTCATTAGATGCTATTGCACAGGTTGTTGACCAACCTGTAGAAGATGGTGCAAGGCTTTTAGGTTCGTATGTTGAGGGTAAGTTCGGTAGTTTGGCAAAAAATGGTGCACAGAACGCAAAGTATATTACACCTCCGAACTTTGAAGAATTTCATGCCATGTGGGCAGCGTCTGATGGCACTTTAAAAGTGATTTCAGTTGCACCGGAAAATGACGATAATTTACAGTTTATTAAACATCTTGCGGAGTATGGGGAAGAAGCATATAACAATATCGTTATAGCAATGGGACATACAAACGCAACATATCAACAGGCGATAGATGCTATTGATGCGGGGATTACCCGTGCTACTCATACGTACAACGGTATGAGCGGCATGCATCATCGTGATCTTGGCGCGCTTGAGGCTGTTTTCGATCACCCAGGTATACATGCGGAATTAATTGTGGACGAACATCACGTTCATCCTTTTTGGGGTAAGTATTTGATACAACATAAGGGTGTTTCTGGTGTGGGTTTGATAACAGACTGCACCGAACATGCTGGACTGACCGAGGAAATGTGGCAAAAGGATGCTGTCTATGAAGAGGAGCATGACGCGTTTCGCCTCAATGAAATGGCTGATATAGATACACCTAAATATATAAAAGATGGCGCGATGTGGTTGGATGTTGGTAAACCTACTGAACGTCTTGCTGGAGCGATTATAACCCTTATGGATGGTGTTCGCAATGTTGTACGGTGGGGATATACTTTAGAGGATGCCTTGACGATGGCGACCTTAACACCTGCCCGGAATTTAGGTGTGGATGATATGATAGGTTCAATTGCAACGGGAAAAGGTGCGGATGTCGTTATTGTTGATGATAATTTGAATGTTCAGAACGTGATTCTTCGCGGAAAAGTGGTAGAATCATAAAAATTTTGTAATTTCATAACAATTTACTAATAATTTTCGCATATTTTTGAATTTAACTTGACATTACCTGTATTTATGTTTATAATATAGGTTTTGAGTGTAGTAAAAAGTTTTGTCCACAATTTTACACAGGGGGCATTCAATTTGGAAGCAGTCTAACGTCGTTTTCCTCAGAGCAACGTTAATGTGTTCAGTTGAGTATTACAAGCCCTGTGAGGGCTTTTTCTTTTGTCTATAAGCAGTAGTTTACGACTTGTTTTCGCTATGTCAGTGAGGTATGGAAATGCCAACAATAAATCAGTTAATCAAGAAACCGCGTAAGAAATATCGTAAAAAAACAAAGTCCCCGATTCTCCAGCAGTGTCCCCAACGTAGGGGTATCTGTTTACAGGTAAAAACGGTAACACCGAACAAGCCGAATTCAGCTTTGCGGAAGGTGGCACGTGTACGGTTTACCTCTTCTGCTGATGAGGCGACCTGTTATATTCCTGGAATTGACCACAATTTACAAGAGCACTCAGTCGTGTTAGTTCGTGGTGGACGTGTCAAGGATTTGTCGAATGTGCGTTACCACATTGTTCGTGGTAAATTAGATACGGCTGGCGTTGAAAACCGTCGCCAAGGACGTTCCAAGTATGGTGCGCGGAAACCCAGTTAAATAGTGGAAGTATTCGTTTCATTGGTTTTTTATTGATACGATGGATTGTAATACAGTAAAAGTTTAAGTTTTACTCGTGAGTTTCTGAAGGAGATATAAATGCCGAGGCGTGGAAACGTCACAAAAAGGGATGTAGACCCCGATGCCATTCATAACAGTAAATTAGTTTCAAAATTTATTAACCACTTGATGTGGGATGGTAAGAAAGGTACTGCACAACGGATTGTGTACACCAGTTTTCAGATTATTGAGGATAGATCGAAAGAGGAAGGATTTTCCGTATTTCGTCAAGCTATTAACAATGTAAAACCTGTGCTTGAGATTCGTCCGCGACGAGTTGGAAGTCAGACGTATCAGGTGCCTGTTGATGTTAAAGCTGAGCGACGTACGACATTAGCGATTAACTGGATTATTCAATCTGCGCGGGACCGTGGTGAAAAAGGCATGGCTGCACGGTTAGCAGGTGAACTTATGGATGCAGCGAAGGAAGAAGGAGCTGCAATTAATAGAAAAAGAGACCAACACCGTATGGCAGAAGCGAACAGAGCTTTTGCACATTATAGATGGTAACACTACAAACTTATAATATAGAAAAATGTACTATGTGGCGGAGAAGTATAGACCGTCGAATTCAGGAGTAATGTAATCGTGGCGGAGAGAAATATTAGGGTGCCACGCAAGTCAGCCCTATCGCATATGCGAAACATTGGAATAATGGCTCATATTGATGCGGGAAAAACTACTGTTACCGAACGTATCCTATTTTATACGGGTAGAGTTTACCGGATCGGTGAAGTTGATGATGGCACAACAACCATGGATTGGATGGTGCAGGAGCAGGAACGCGGCATTACAATAACTGCTGCAGCAACTACCTGTAACTGGAAAGAACACCATATTAATATCATTGATACTCCTGGACACATTGACTTTACAGTTGAAGTTGAACGTTCCCTGAGGGTGCTTGATGGAGCAGTTGCAGTTTTCTGTGCTGTTGGTGGTGTTGAACCGCAGTCCGAAACCGTTTGGCGACAAGCGGATAAATACGAAATTCCTCGTATTGCTTATGTCAATAAGATGGATCGAACGGGTGCTGACTTTTTCCGAACCGTTGAAATGATGGGTGAGCGTTTAGGGACAACAGCCGTTCCTATCCAACTGCCAATTGGTTCAGCGGAACAATTCAAAGGCATTGTAGACTTGATTTCAATGAAGGGACAGTTGTGGGACGAAAGTAGCCAAGGGACTGTTGTTCATGAAACAGATATTCCGACAGAGATGGAGGAAATGGTTTATGAATATAGGGATCATTTGTTCGCAGCTGTTGCTGAATGGGATGAAGATTTGTTTGAGAAATATGTCAATGGAGTAGAATTTACACCAGAAGAAATAAAAACAGGTTTAAGGCAAGCAGTCCTCAGTAGCAAAGTCGTTCCAGTGCTTTGTGGAAGTGCCTTAAAGAACAAAGGCGTTCAACCGCTTTTAGATGGTATTGTCTCCTACCTTCCTTCCCCTACCGATGTCAAATCCATAGTTGGTTTCAACCCAAAAACTGAAGAAGAAGAAACTCGGTCAGCAGATACGAATGCTCCGTTTTGTGCCCTTGCATTTAAAATTACAACGGATCCACATGTTGGTAAGTTGACATATCTAAGGGTCTATTCTGGTATCTTAAATAAAGGGGACACCGTTTACAACAGTAAGCGGGAAAAGTTTGAACGTATTGGCAGGTTGATGCAGATGCATGCCAATAAACGTGAAGAACATCAATCGGTTAGTGCGGGTGATATTGTCGCTGCGATTGGATTGAAAGAATTAAGCACAGGCGACACGATCTGTGATCCAAAAGCACCAATTGCATTGGAAACAATGGAATTTCCGTTACCTGTTATGTCAATAGCGGTTGAACCACGTTCACAATCAGATATTGATAAGTTGAATCTTGCTCTTTCAAAATTGGCTGAGGAGGATCCGACTTTCAAAGTTCATCAAGATCCCGACACTGGGCAGACGTTGCTTTCTGGGATGGGTGAACTTCATTTAGAAATCATCGTGGATAGGCTTGTAAGAGAGTTTAATGTTTCTGCGAATGTAGGTTCTCCAGAGGTTGCCTACCGTGAAACACTTTTAAAACCTGTAAAAGCCGAAGGTAGATTTGTTCGACAATCTGGCGGTAAAGGTCAGTTTGGTCATGTTGTTATTGAAGTTACACCGCTTGAAAAAGGTTCTGGTTTTGAATTTTCCGATGAAACTAAGGGTGGTGTAATCCCACAAGAATACATCCCTGCGGTTCGAAAAGGTATTGAAACCGCAATGAATGTCGGAACTTTAGCGGGGTATCCTGTAGTTGATGTTGGAGTTCGTCTTGTAGATGGTTCCTTCCATCAAGTGGATTCCTCTGAAATGTCATTTTCTATTGCTGCTTCGATGGCATTCAAGGATGCTGCGAAACGATCAGGTTCAGTATTACTTGAACCGATCATGGGAGTTGAAGTAATAGTGCCAGATGAGTATCTTGGGAAGGTAATTGGAGATCTTAATTCCCGTCGTGCTCATATTAGAGACACTGAGGTACACACGAAATCTCGAATTCAAGTGGTTCGTGTAGATGTACCTTTATCTGAAATGTTCGGTTATGTCAAATCCCTCCGTTCCTTGACACAGGGACGTGCAAACTATACTATGGAGTTTGCGCATTATAGAGAGGTGCCGACGAGTGTTGCGGAGGATTTGATATCAAACACTATATCAACATCTAAAGAACGATAAGCATACAAAAGCACTAAGTTGTGATTATTGAAATTATACACATTTGACAATAATTTAGAGTGAATAATAAATATTACTTGTCGAAATGAGATTTTCGTTAGGTAATTTGTGGAAGTCTGAAAACTTTTTGTGGAAGTCTGAAAACTTTCGGACAAAGTTGAGACACGTTGTGCGCTATACCAAACGCTCTTTTGAGAACATAGAGTAAGCCAAGGTTAAGCGATATTACAAACCTTATATATAAACCTATAATTTGGAGTTCGGACAGAAATGGCAAAGCAAGCATTTGAAAGGACAAAGCCACACGTTAATATTGGAACTATTGGCCACGTTGACCATGGTAAGACAACGCTTACCGCGGCAATTACTATGGTGTTATCCAAACTCGCGGACAAAGACTATGTGATGACCTATGAGGACATTGATAAGGCACCCGAGGAAAAAGAACGTGGTATTACGATTAATACGGCTCATGTTGAATACGAGACAGAAAACCGTCACTATGCTCACGTTGACTGTCCTGGACACGCTGACTATATCAAGAATATGATTACCGGTGCTGCCCAGATGGATGGTGCTATTCTGGTTGTTTCTGCAGCAGATGGACCAATGCCACAGACACGTGAACACGTACTCCTTGCCCGGCAGGTGAACGTTCCTTCCCTTGTTGTCTTTCTTAATAAGGCAGATATGGTGGATGATGAAGAACTGCTTGAACTCGTTGAACTGGAAGTTCGAGAATTGTTGGATGAGTACGAATTTCCTGGTGACGATACACCGATCATCGCAGGTTCAGCTTTGGAAGCAATGGAATCCGCTGGTGACCCAACGAGTGATGAATGTAAACCGATTCTTGATCTCATGACCTCAGTTGATGAGTTTATACCGGAACCGGTTAGAGATACCGAAAAACCCTTCTTGATGCCGATTGAAGACATCTTTACGATCAGTGGACGCGGTACTGTTGTTACAGGTCGTGTTGAACGTGGAATCGTAAATGTCAACGATACAGTTGAGATCGTTGGTCTTCGCGACACACGTGATACGGTTGTCACTGGTGTGGAAATGTTTAATAAGTTTCTTGACGAAGGTAGAGCGGGTGACAACATCGGTGCCTTGCTTCGAGGTATTGATCGAGATGATGTTGAGCGCGGACAGGTGCTGGCAATTCCGGGAACGGTTACACCTCATACCAAATTTGAAGCTGAGGCGTATATCTTGACAAAAGAGGAAGGTGGACGTTGGAATCCGTTCTTTAGTGGATATCGTCCGCAGTTCTATTTCCGGACAACTGATGTCACAGGTGAAATGAATCTTGCTGAAGGTATTGAAATGATTATGCCTGGCGACAATGCGCAGATTACTGTTGAGTTGTCAAAACCGATTGCAATGGAAGAGCAACTCCGTTTCGCTATCCGTGAAGGTGGTCACACTATCGGAGCAGGTGTTGTCTCAAAGATTCTTGAGTAACAAGATGGTCTTCTAAAGGTTTGATCCTCAGTTATTTTAGTCTACAACGTGTTACTTGTATCTGGTCGGAGCGTTCAAGGCTATGTAGATCAACAGGAACAGTTTCGACAAGATACATGGATAGGACTAAGAATAATACGAGTAATAACCTGTTACTTTTGAATAAGGAACCAAGAGATGAACAATCAAAAAATACGGATTCGCCTCAAGGCGTTTGACCATCGTTTACTTGACCAGTCTGCTAAACAAATTGCGACAACAGCAAAGCAGACACAGGCGAGAGTTTCTGGTCCGATTCCGTTGCCGACAAAGAAACATATTTATACTGTTCAACGTTCAACATTCACTGACAAAAAGTCGCGTGAACAGTTTGAAATGCGGATTCACAAACGGTTGTTGGATATCCTTGAAACTGCTCCAAAGACAGTTGACGCACTGATGCGTCTTGACCTACCCGCTGGGGTTGATGTCAAAATAACGCTCCTGTAGTAGAGGTAGGATAATGGTTAACGGAATTATTGGCAGAAAAGTTGGAATGACCCAAGTCTTTGAAGAGGATGGAAAATCTATACCTGTGACTGTTATAGAAGCTGGACCTTGTCCAATTGTTCAGGTAAAAACACAGGAACGTGATGGTTACCAAGCAGTTCAATTAGGATTTGGTGCCCGTAAAGAAAATAAGTTTAACAGTCCTGAGCGTGGACATTTCGCTAAAGTTGACATACCACCAACGCGAGTACTGCGTGAATTTCGTGTGAAAAGTCTTGATGAAGTTTCAGTTGGTGACACTGTTGATGCTGGTCTGTTTTCTGAAGGTGAACTCGTTGATGTGACAGGTACATCAAAAGGGCACGGTTTCACTGGTGTTGTGAAACGTTACGGCTTTAAGGGTGGTAGAAAGAGTCATGGTGGTGAGCAAGATCTTCGTCGGACAGGTTCAATCGGCGCAAGTGCTACACCATCTCGTGTTTTTAAAGGAAAGCGGATGCCAGGACGTTACGGTGCTAAACGACACACCGTCCAAAATTTACAGGTTATCCAAGCTGATGCAGAGCGAAATTTGTTAGTTGTTAAGGGAGCAATTCCAGGCCCCCCTAACGGCATCCTTTTGATTAAAAAAGCGGTAAAGGCTTCAAAGGGAGACAACACAGAAAGTTAACTTGTATGCAATCGAAACATTAGACCCCAGCACCTCTAAGAGGATAGCAGGGGTAAATCATGTTAGGTTATACACATCGGAGAGAAGGCTAAAGAGTTATGGCAACTTTAAATGTACACAACCGTTCAGGAGAAGTGCTTCACGAGAAAAGTTTATCGGATTCGTTTACACACGCTGAGGTAAATACGGCTGTTGTTCACCAATGTGTGGTAGCGTATCTCGCGAACCAGAGAAGTGGAACAGCTTCTACGAAAAGCCGTAGTGAGGTTACAGGAAGTGGTAAGAAATTGTACCGTCAAAAAGGAACTGGTAGATCCCGTGCAGGTGATGCGGGTTCTCCGCTACGAGTACGCGGTGGTGTAACATTTGGACCGAAACCGCGCAGCTATCGTCAGCGTACACCTAAACAGGTGCGGCGTCTTGGTTTAAAAAGTGCACTTGCGGATCGGTTTCGAAACGAACAGTGTATTCTTATTGAAGATTTTACGCTTGAACGTCCGCGTACAAAAGACATTGTATCAGTCTTAAATGCATTAAACTTGGATGGAAAAGTGTTATTCGTCCTTGGTGAAAACGAACCGAATATCTATCTATCACTACGGAATATCCCTAAAGTTAATTGCTGTACGTGGAACATGCTTAATATTTACCAAGTGCTGTGGCATGACAAACTTGTGCTCACTGAACGAGCTGCTGAGAATTTGGAAGCAAAATTTGTAGATTCAGAAGGCTAATGTTATGAAAGATAATTATCAAGTTATATTACGACCTCATATTACAGAAAAGAGCACGCTTCTCCGCGAGGGTAATAAGTACTCATTCGTAGTGAGTCGAGATGCAAGCAAAACAGATATTCGGCGCGCAGCCGAAGAGTTGTTTGATATTAAGGGAAGTATCATTGATGTCCATACGATGCGAGTGCGCGGAAAAGTTAAGGGTAGAATGAATCGCTATCAACGTGGACGGCGTCCTCATTGGAAGAAAGCTATTATTACTGTGGTTGAAGGGACTCGGATTCCAGTGTTTGAGAGCATCTAATTTGTTCGGAGTATTTGTTTATATTAATGAACGGATTTGGATGAAAGTTTGTTTTACGAGAGGAAATAAGAGTGGCAAAAACATATAAACCAGTTACACCGAGTCGTAGGTTTATGACGGGGTATACATTTGAAGAGATTACACGTCAGAAGCCTGAGAAATCACTCGTTAAAGGTTCAAACAAAAAAGCCGGACGTAATAACAAAGGTCGTTTAACTGTTCGTAGACGTGGCGGTGGACACAAACGTAGATATCGTGTTATTGATTTCAAGCGAGATAAATTTGATATTCCAGCGAAAGTTGCTGCGATTGAGTATGACCCAAACCGTTCTGCACATATTGCGTTGCTTCATTATGCTGATGGTGAGAAACGTTACATTATTGCCCCACTTGGTCTCCAAGTAGGTGACACAGTCACCTCCGGACCTGACTCAGAGATCCGTGTTGGTAATGCATTACCTCTTGAAAAAATACCACTGGGTTCTTCAATACACAATATTGAGATGCAGCCCGGGAAAGGTGGACAACTTGTTCGTAGTGCTGGTGGTGCAGCACAGTTGGTTGATCGTGAAGGGAAATATGCCCGAATCCGTCTACCCTCCAGTGAAATACGACTTATACCTGTAAAGGCAATGGCGACTATAGGACAGGTTGGTAATCTTACAACAATCTCTATAGGTAAGGCAGGTCGTTCACGATGGTTAGGTAAACGTCCAAAAGTCAGAGGTGTCGCGATGAATCCTGTTGACCATCCACATGGTGGTGGTGAAGGAAAAAGTTCCGGTGGAAGACACCCAGTTACACCTTGGGGAGTCCCGACAAAAGGATATAAAACGCGAAATCCTAAAAAGAAATCGAGTCAATATATCGTTGGCAAACGTAGGTAATTATCACAACTGACCTAATCAATAAAACTGCATAAGTGTTTTAAGGAGACTATTAATGGCGCGTTCTATTAAAAAAGGACCTTATGTTGATGCAAAACTTGCGAAACATATAGCAGAAATGGAACAATCAGGGAGTAAACGTGTCATTCGTACGTGGGCACGAAGTTCAACGATTACACCAGAATTTGTTGGTCATACCGTCGCTATACACAACGGAAAGAAATTTTTTCCAGTATATATCACCGAGAATATGGTTGGTCATAAACTGGGAGAATTTGCACCGACCCGTACGTTCCGTTCACATGCTGGCGGACAAAGAAGATAATTTGGCATTATAATTGTTTATGTCGTTTGATGTGTTTCTCTGATGAGACGCACCTTTCAATTAAAATTTGTTGTTAAGAGTAAAATAAAGCAAAACATTGTGCACGACTTGTGTGTTTATAGTTTTGTTAGGAGAAAATAATGGAAGGAAGGGCAAAGATTCGGAACGTTTCGGTAGCACCGCGAAAAGCACGTCTTGTTGCCGACTTGGTCAGGAATCAGTATGTTGATGATGCGCTGAATCAACTGCTCTTTACACATAAAGCGGCAGCCCCTGTGATTTACAAGCTGATTCAATCCGCTGTGGCAAATGTCCAATATCAAGATGCTGCTGTGGATGCCGCTAATTTGTACGTGAAAGAGATTCGTGTTGATGAAGGAATTACACGAAAATGGATACGTCCCCGTGCACGAGGTATGGCGAATCGTATATTTAAACGTCAGAGCCATATCACAGTTGTTGTTGATGAGGAGGATGAATATGATGGTGAGTAGTGATTTTCACCGCATTTCCTCCAGATTCATAACTGGGAAAGTGTCCTATAGGAGGTTTGTGTGGGACAAAAAACTCACCCCCGCGGCTTACGTTTAGGTATAATTGAGACGTGGGATTCAAAGTGGTATAGCGATAGAGATTATGCGAGATGGTTGCATGAAGACTTTAAGATCCAGCAATACATCAAAGAGCAATTGGTTCGCGCGGGCATATCGCGCGTAGAAGTTGAACGTGTTGCTGAGAGATGTACCATTTATATTCATACTGCCAGACCCGGTATTGTTATTGGACGTAGAGGTGTAGAGGCAGACAAATTACGGACAGATATTGCAAAACTGATAGATCGCCAGGTCAAAATTGAAGTTACCGAGATAAAGGTGCCAGAACTTGATGCACAACTTCTCGCGGAAGCAGTAGCAACCCAAATAGAACGTAGAACCAGTTTTAAACAAGCAATGCGACGAAATATTGCTGACTCAATGCAAGCTGGGGCACAAGGCGTTAAAGTCATGGTTAGCGGTAGACTTGACGGAAAAGAGATAGCTCGATCCGAATCGAGCCTTGAAGGACGCGTCCCATTACATACCCTCCGTGCTAATGTTGACTACGGATTTACAGAAGCGAATACAACCTATGGAAAAATAGGTGTGAAAACGTGGATTTTCAAAGGTGAAATCCTGGGTGTTCCAGAAGCGTTAAGTGGTGAAACTACTCCTCGCCGACAACAGAGCAGCAGACGTAGTAACACCGGAGGCTCGCGGAGAGACAACCGTCAATCAGGTAACCGTAGTTCTTCAAGCAGGCAACGTGATCAAGGACGTAACAACAGACGTAGACAGCAAAGAAATAACGACAAGCAAGATAACGAAAACTAAGAAAATACTAACCAGTTGGGAACTTTGCTTGAGCGTTTCACATACGAAATTAGGAGTGAGTATATATGTTAATGCCAAAACGTGTGATGCATCGGAAGGTTCATCGCGGCAAACGTCGAGGTAAACCGCGTAGCGGTTCGGAGATTAACTTCGGTGAATATGGCTTACAGGCAATGGAAGCTGGTTGGATTACAAGCAACCAAATAGAATCTGGTAGGGTTGCAATCACGCGTGCAGTTCGACGTGGTGGGAAAATGTGGATCAAAATTTTTCCTCATAAACCGGTAACAAAGAAACCTGCAGAAACTCGGATGGGTGGTGGAAAGGGTGCTCCAGAATTCTGGGTTGCCGTTGTCAAGCCCGGTAGAATCATTTATGAGTTGAGCGGTGTTTCTCGTGAAATTGCAAAAGAAGCGATGGAACGTGCTGCACATAAATTTCCTATCAAGACGAAATTCGTCGCGCGGGATGAGGTGTAGAAATGAATGCACATGAATTACGAACCAGATCAACAGAGGAATTGGAAAACGAATTGGAAGATTTAAAAGAGAATCTATTCAACCAAAGATCCAGAAGTATTCTGGGACAATTGGAAGACACAACTCTTATTGGAAAAATTCGTAAGGACATTGCACGTGTAAAAACTGTGTTGCGTGCTCGTGAGTTAGAACCCGACGAATAAGTTCGTGATATGTATGAATATTCAGTGTGTCTTCACTATTTCAGTGTTTACAATAACTGAATGTATCTTTAAAGGAAAAAATAGAACGTGGATAAAATAAGACACCGAAAAACTCGGACAGGTATGGTTACCAGTAATCGCATGGAGAAAACTGTTTCCGTTGCAATAGTTCGGAGTTATCAACATCCCCTTTACAAAAAAGTTGTTCGTTCAACCAAAAAGATTCTTGCACATGATGAACAGAATCAATGTAATGTTGGTGATGTTATACAGGTGATAGAAACCCGTCCGTTAAGCCGTCGAAAACGTTGGCGGGTGCAGTCTATAGTATCAGCGGCACAGTCTGCCACTGATTAGTTGGAAGGAAGGTGCGGCAATGGTTCAAAATTATACTCGATTAACCTGTGCTGATAATACTGGTGCCAGAAATTTAATGTGCATTAGTGTACTCGGTGGGACCCGACGCAGGTATGCACGTGTCGGAGATATTATTGTTGCCAGTATAAAAGAGGCAGTACCGAATACACAGGTGAAAGCAGGTGAAGTTGTTCGTGCTGTTGTTGTTCGAACTGCGAAAGAGTATCGTCGTCCAGACGGTTCTTACATTAAGTTTGATCAAAATGCGGCTGTTCTTGTTAACGAAGAAAATGAACCGCGTGGGACACGTATTTTCGGACCGGTTGCTCGTGAACTCAGAGAGAAGTCGTTTACGAGGATTGTTTCCTTAGCCCCTGAAGTGATTTAGGAGGTGAATAATGTCTAAGAAAAAGCTGCATATAAAAAAAGATGATTTAGTAAAGGTCTTGAGTGGTCAAGATCGTGGTAAGCAAGGTGTTGTGTTGGAGATTTTTCCTAAGAAAAATAGAGCAATTGTTGAAGGTATTCATTTTATTAAATGTCACTTACGTCCAAATCAAATGGGACAAGGCGGTGTTGTTGAACGCGAAGGCACCATCCATATCTCTAACTTAAAAAAGATTGACTGATAAATTATTACCACATTACAAATGCAGATATAGGTTTTCTAAATATTCCAACTACAATAGTTATGCTATAGGATATAAGGCTAATGAGCCAATTTAAAACATTTTACCAAACAGAAGTTATTCCTGCATTACAAAAAGAGTTTAATTACAAAAATGTAATGCAGATTCCAAAATTGGAAAAAATTACCTTAAATATCGGAGTCGGTGCAGCGGTTCAAGAACCAAAAGTTCTTGAGGATGCTGTTGAAGAGTTAACACTGATTGCAGGTCAACGTGCAATCATCACCCGAGCCAGAAAATCCATCTCTGCGTTTAAAATCAGAGGACCGTCAAGAATGACACGTTCTCCTGGTATGGCAATTGGGTGTAAAGTCACTCTCAGACGACTTCGTATGTATGAATTTCTCAACCGCTTGATAAACGTAGTGTTACCTCAAATTCGAGATTTCCGTGGAGTTTCCCCCGATGCTTTTGATGGTCGCGGGAATTACTCATTAGGTTTAACCGAACAACTCATTTTTCCGGAAATTGACTATGACGATGTCAATGATATCCGCGGTATGAATGTGACGATTGGGACGACCGCTGTGACAGATGAAGAGGCTCGAGCGTTATTACGTGAGTTCGGTATGCCTTTCCGTCAGTAACACGGTATATCTATTGGAGATAACACAAGTAGATTACGATCAAAGGAGTATTTAAGTTGGCAAGTAAATCTTGGATTGCCAGGAATAAAAAGACCCCTCGGTACCGTACACGGAAATATAGCCGCTGCAATAATTGTGGTCGTGCACGAGGGTATTTGCGTAAGTTCGAATTATGTCGTATCTGCTTTCGTCTTTTTGCACGAGCAGGGAAAATTCCTGGTGTAAGAAAGGCAAGTTGGTAAGAAGGAGTTTATTTTATGTCAATGACTGACCCAATCGCAGATATGTTAACACGGATACGTAATGCTAATATGGCTGGACATGAGCGCGTTGAGGTATCCTCATCCAAACTCAAGTTGGAGATTGCTCGTATCTTGTCTGAAGAAGGTTTCATACGAAACTACCGTCTTATTGAAGATGGAAAACAAGGCATTATAAGAATTTATCTGAAATATGGTGCACATAATAAAGAAAAAGCTATTACCAATCTGAAACGAATCAGTAAACCCGGCAGACGAGTTTATCGTAAGTCAGATAAGTTGCCTCGTGTTTTTGGTGACCTCGGGATTGCTATTATGTCTACATCGCATGGCGTGAAAACCTCAATTGAGTGCAGACAAGCAAAAGTCGGTGGTGAAGTTCTTTGTTATGTCTGGTAATTGCATAAAGGCACCTTACAACATACCTGTAGTTTTAGATATGTAAATTGGAGAAATAGAATGTCACGCATTGGACAAATTCCAATTCCAATACCCAGTTCAGTGAAAGTTGATTTTAAAGACAGTGAGGTCCAGGTAGAAGGTCCCAAAGGTTCATTGAATTGGATTATTCCACCGGGAATTGACGCGAATATTGATGATAATGTAATTACAGTTGCTCGCGCAAACGATACCAGAAAACAGAAAGCACTTCATGGTTTAACACGAAGCCTTATTGCTAATATGGTTACAGGTGTTTCAGATGGATTTGAGAAGAAATTGCGCGTTGTAGGTACAGGGTATCGTGCTGAGGTTAATCGTCAGAATGTCTTAACGCTTGATGTTGGATATTCACATACAGTAACCTTCACTCCTCCAGAGGGAATCACAGTGACTGTTGAACCTCAGGAGAATATAGATGGTCAAACGCACATCCCTATTACTATCAGTGGGATAGATAAACAAGTAGTTGGTCAGGTTGCTGCTTCTATCCGTCAAATCAAGAAACCAGAAACCTACAAACCTTGTAAAGGTATAAGGTACGATGGTGAACGGGTCCGCGACAAAGAAGGTAAAGTTGCAGGTTAACCCGTCTACGTTCCTATTTTGAGGTTTTCATATAAAAAGTGTTTTAGCTGCGGGAGGAAATCCGTTGGATAAGACGAAAAGAAAACAGAATAGCCGGATCCGACGAAGGAAAAGAGTTCGTCGTAAGATCAGCGGTACTAATCTACGCCCACGGCTTTCTGTCAGTAGAAGTTTGAAACATATTTATGCCCAAATCATTGACGATGAGAACGGGAGCACACTTGCCCACGCATCCAGTTTATCCGCGGAAGTAAAGGATGATAATACTTCTGACGGGGGAAAGATACAAATTGCTCAAAGCGTTGGCAAACTCATCGCGCAAAAGGCAAAGGAAAATAATATTGAGGGAGTCGTCTTCGACCGAGGTGGCAATCTATATCATGGTCGAATCAAAGCCCTCGCTGAAGCTGCAAGGGAAAGTGGGCTTAAGTTTTAATGCCCTGAATTGTCCCTTAAGAGGAGACTTTTTTGCGAAAAGAAAGAATCAATCCTGACGATTTTGAATTTGAAGAACGTCCTATTGACATTAATCGCGTTATGCGAGTTGGAAAAGGTAGAAGGACACCGAGTTTTAATACACTTTCTGTCGTTGGTAATCGGGATGGTATTGTTGGTATAGGTTTTGGGAGTGCCAGTGAAATTGCAGGTGCACTTCGTAAAAGTTTTGCTGATGCACGTAAAAACTTGATTCGTGTCCCATTAAAGGATGGTACGATTCCACATGAAATAATCTGTGAATTCAAAGCCGCAAAAGTCCTACTTAAACCCGCGAGACCCGGGACAGGGATTATTGCTGGTCATGCTACACGTGCAATATTGGAATATGCGGGCGTGCGGGATGCGCTTACAAAATGCCTATCTTCCAGAAATGTTAAAAATATCGCTGAAGCGACAATGATAGGCTTGAGAAGCCTAAAAGATGTCAATGAAGTTGCTCGAATTCGAGGTAAATCGGTTGAGGAACTCTTACATAAACGTCCTACTAAAACTAACAACTGACATTGTTCAGTTATATTTAAGGAACGAAAGATTCAATGAAACTCAACGAACTCAAACCTGCCCCTGGTGCAACTCGTAAACGCAAACGCGTGGGTCGTGGAAACGGTTCAGGTAAAGGTGGTACTGCGGGTCGTGGACATAAAGGACAAAAATCTCGCTCCGGCAGTTCAATCCCCGCTTGGTTTGAAGGCGGACAAATGCCTTTGGTTAGGCGTGTGCCTAAGCGCGGACCCCGTAGAATTGCACATAAACGGTTAAATTATGATGTCATAAATATTAAAACCCTTAATATATTTGAGGATGAACTTGAAGTGAATCCTGAACTATTGCGTGAAGCAGGCATCGTCAAACGGAAAAACGCGCTCATTAAAATACTCGGTGACGGTCAACTTGACAAACGACTAAAGGTGCGCGCACATCGCTTTTCAAAATCTGCAATTGAAAAGATTGAAGCTAATGGCGGTACTGCCGAGGTGATTTAAGTGATAAAGCCAATTCAAAATGCCCTAAAAATCCCTGAATTGCGCAAGCGGATTATATTTACTGTGATGCTGCTGATCGTTTATCGTCTTGGTGCCCACATCACGCTACCGGGTATTGATGATGCTGCACTTGAGGACTTCTTTAATCAACTGATGGAACGTACCGGAAATGTTCTTGCGTTGATCAATATCTTCTCAGGTGGTGCATTCGGACAAATGACGATTTTCGCCTTGGGAATTCAACCCTATATCACTGCGGCGATTATCATGCAGATGCTACCTATGATAATCCCAGCCTTAGAAAAACTTTCTAAGGAACCGGATGGTCGCAAAAAAATCACTCAATACACACGTTACGGAACCGTTATTCTAAGTATAATTCAGGGTATAACAATATCTATACTATTGAGAAACCCAGGGGCATTATTCGGAAGTGATTCTGGTAATATTGTTGATCCAAATGTAACTATTTGGTGGCATGCTTTAGTTGTGCTAACACTAACAGCAGGGACTGCTTTTGTAATGTGGCTGGGTGAACAAATAACCGAACGCGGTATCGGACAAGGTATCTCAATAATTATCACTGTAGGTATTATGGCAGCATTTCCAAACGGTGTCATGACTGTCATCAGAAATTTGCTTCAAGATACAGGTTTTGGACTTATCCATTTGACGGGTTTACTTGCTCTCGTTGTTGTTGCTGTAGCAGGCACAATTTTTATACACTTGTCTGTCCGTAAGATTCCTATCCAATATGGTCGGCAGATACGTGGTGGAAAGGTCTTTGGTGGACGTTCAATGCATTTACCCCTGCGCGTAAACGCTGCAGGTATGATACCTATTATTTTCGCTGTTTATTTGATGACGTTCCCAAGTTTTATCATCGGTATATTACCACAAGATTGGGAATGGGTTCTTGGTTTAACAAATCTGATGGATCCAACTAACCCGTCGTTTTTCTATCTTGCTATTTATGCATTGTTAATCATAGGATTCACCTATTTCTACACAGCAGTACAAATCAATCCTGTTCAAATGGCAGAAGACTTGCAGAAGAATGGTGGTTTCATACCGGGGCTGCGTCCCGGAAAACAGACTGCGGATTATATCAATACAACGTTAACACGAATTACACTTCCAGGTGCTTTGTTCCTTGCTGGTATTGCTGTAATTCCTATTGCTATTACCAGTTGGCTTGGGGTTGGTGGAATGGTTGAAGGTGCTTCTGTTCTGATTGTTGTAGGAGTTGTGTTGGATACAGTCTCACAAATAGAATCTTACTTAACTATGCGACATTACGATGGCTTCTTAAAAGATAGACGATTGAAAGGACGAAGAGGAAGATAAACCGGATATCACATACCCTTGTGGCTAACGCATTAGTGACTTACACAAGGATTACAAATTGAGAGGAAAAAATGAAAGTCCGAGCATCTGTGAAGAAAATGTGCAACCGCTGTAAAATAATTAAAAGAAAGGGGATTGTCCGAGTAATATGTCCTTCGAATCCGAAGCACAAACAACGGCAAGGATAGTCCTGTCTTATATAAGGAGGAAACAATGGCACGCATAGCAGGAGTAGATCTACCTCGTACCAAACGAATTGATATTGCCTTGACAGCTATTTACGGCATTGGTCGTTATACTGCCAAGAAGATTGTCACTGACCTCAACATTGACCCGGGCAAACAGGTTGATGCTTTGGCTGAAAACGAAGTCAGTCAACTCCGAGATAAAATTACTGAAGAATTTAAAGTTGAAGGTGATTTACGTCGCGAAGTTGATCAAAACATTAAACGGTTGATGGATATTAATAGTTATCGTGGACTCCGCCATCGTCGGCAATTACCTGTTCGAGGACAACGTACCAATACAAATGCTCGGACAAGAAAAGGTAAAGCACGGACGATTTCAGTGGGTAGGAAAGCCAAAGAGGCAGCACGTAAAGGCGGTTGATCCACAGAGAATTCTGCAATGGGGTTTCTTCTTTATTCCAGAAACCACCGTTGTGTAGACTACATCGTATTTTATGGATATATAAAGGAGAAACAGTTTGCGTTCACGAAGACGGGAACGAAAAAATGTACCAGAAGGTATTGCCCACATACAGGCTACATTCAATAATACAATTGTGACTATCACCGATCTCAATGGTAATACAGTTGCTTGGGCAAGCGCAGGAATGACGTTTCCCGGTTCAAGGAAGTCAACACCTTTTGCTGCACAACAGACAGCCGAAGCATGCGCCAGAAAAGCTATGGACCACGGTATGAAACGAGTTGAAGTGAGAGTCAAAGGACCTGGTTCTGGGCGGGAATCTTCTATACGAGCACTCGCCGCCGCGGGTTTAGAAATAACTTTGATGAAAGACATGACCCCCATACCACACAACGGATGTCGTCCCCCAAAAAGACGACGTGTATAACCAAGGAGACACATGAGTAGGTATTTAGATTCTGTCTGTAAATTATGCCGTCGGGAAGGTGAGAAGCTTTTTCTGAAAGGTCGCAGATGCCTGGGACCGAAATGTTCATTTGAACGGAGAAGTTATCCACCTGGTGACCACGGTCAAAAACCTCCCACGCGCGCTCGTGGTGAATTCCGACGGCAATTACGCACTAAACAAAAAGCAAAACGAATCTACGGTATTTATGAAAAACAGTTTCGTAATTACTATTTCAAAGCGGCACGTCAAACAGGTATTACAGGTGAGAATCTAATCGCTCTCCTTGAACGCCGATTAGACAATGTCGTTTATCGCCTTGGGTTTGCAACATCACGCAAACAAGCCAGACAATTGGTAAAGCACAACCACTTCACTGTCAATGGGAAACGCGTTAATATCCCTTCCTATCTGGTTCAAATTGGAGATGTTATAACTCCACGCGAAAAAAGTCGTGAAAGCATCACGATCCAAGAGGCGTTAGAATTTACTAAACAACGGGGCGCACCAGAATGGCTCGAACTGGATGCTGATAAACCCGAAGGACGTGTACAAGGCACCCCAATTGTAGAACATATAGCAGCAGAGTTAGACACACAACTTATTATTGAATTGTACTCCAGGTAATATATATCTACCTCTTGAATGTTCTTCAAATTTAATCAGTTAACTATAGTATTCTTATGATTGAATTTGTCAATAATAGGTTTGACGCGATTTGTCGTAGTGCAGTAGGATATGGAAAACCGCTATACATTAGAATCGTATCTAACCTACAGAATCATGTCATAATGTTTCCTACAGTCTCTCCCTGTCATGCACTCTAATGGTTTCCTGAAGCACATCGGGACATAACAAGGGGTCAAAGTACAATCAATAAAAACATGTGTCCATAGACAGAATGTTAATGGTATATTGCTACGGTTGTATAACCTACATGCCAGGAATAATTCCACAGTTCTTTACAAACCATTTCAATACCACACAATGTTGTTGCATAGAATGGTAATGTTTCTGGAGCAAATCTGTTTGATTCTGTTCATAGAATAATATAAGTCGATAGGAGGAAATTGATGGATAGGTTGAAGTTAACAATGCCCGAACGTCTGGTAGCCGATACAGAAACCTTAGAACCAAATTATGCAAAATACACCGCTGAACCTCTTGAGCGAGGATTTGGTACAACTCTCGGCAACTCGCTTCGGCGAGTACTCCTTTCCTCAATTAAAGGAGCTGCCATCACTGCAATTCAGATTGATCAAGTCAAGCATGAATATTCAACTATTCCAGGAATTTTAGAAGATGTAGTACAGATAATTCTTAACCTCAAGGCAATACGGTTTCAACTTCAGGAAGATGACCCAATGATATTAGAACTTAAAGCAAGTGGTTCGGGAGAGTTGACAGCAGCCGATATTCGTTCCAATTCACTTGTTGAGATTATCAATCCTGATCAACACATTGCGACCTTGGATAAATGTCAGGGAATTGATATGGAAATTCAGGTCGAAACAGGACGCGGTTATTCACTTGCAGAAGAACATAGAGATCCTAAGCAACCTATTGGTTGGATACCTGTAGATGCAAAATTCTCTCCAGTTGAAAGGGTTAACTTCTCGGTTAACGAAACTCGAGTTGAAGATGTAACTGATTTTGATCAACTCAATCTTGAAATCTGGACAGATGGAAGTATAACACCAAAGCAGGCTATCACACAAGCTGCAGAGATTTTGCGGAGTCAACTTGATATCTTTACTGAGTTTGATGAAACCTATGTTGAACCTATACCCGAAATTGACGAAGCACAAATCTTGAGAAATAGATATCTTTCCAAACCAGTCGCTGACTTGGAACTTTCAGTCCGTGCTGGAAACTGTCTTGAGACAGCAAACATTAAAACTATCCGTGAACTTGTCGTCAAAAATGAGAAAGAGATGTTAGAATATAAGAACTTTGGTAAGACTTCTCTAAATGAAATTAAAGACCAACTTGCTAATATGGGATTGACTCTCGGCATGAATTTGGACGACGACAATTATATTAAAACGGAGGAGGAAAAAGATGAGACATAGAAAACGTGGTCGGAAATTAGGACGAACCACAAGTCACCGAAAGGCACTCTTCCGCAACCAAGCAACCGCGTTGTTCGAACACGAACAGATTAGGACGACTTTGCATAAATGCAAAGAACTCCGGCGCGTAGCGGAAAAACTAATTACACTCGCAAAACAAGATAATATGCATGCACGTAGACGTGCTGCACGGTTATTATACGGTAGCAACTTACATCATACACCACGACGAGGTGAATCGGGTGCTCAGCAGAAGCATGCCATACTACAAAAGCTTTTTGATGATATAGCACCTCGTTACCAAGACAGAAATGGCGGGTATACCCGCATAATACGAGGGGAATTGAGACGCGGTGATGGTGCACAAATGGCGTATATACAACTTGTTTGACATACTCCCCCTGCTAAAGCATGGGGGAGTCTTAGTTCCCATGCCACAGGGTAGATTGTGGTATCAACAAGGGGTGCTTGCCGAAGCAAGTCTGACCCCCTCTACTCCAAAGGTTGATGCCCCAACCTTATGAATGTTTATAGCAGCGTTTATATCACGGTCATGAGAGATTTTACAGTTATGACAATACCACTCACGGATATTCAAATCAAAGAACTTATGTATTTGCCCACAGGCGTGGCACACTTTAGTTGTCGGTGTCCATCTGTCCGTCTGCACAACGTGCTTACCTCGTTTTTGTGCTTGCCACTTGATTTTCTGCATGAAGTCTCCGAATGCGTAATCGGATACCTTTCTACCCCAAAGGCGTTTCATGCCATCAAGGTTGAGGTCTTCAAAGTAGCAGACATCAA
>JAJDWI010000079.1 GCA_022825665.1 Candidatus Poribacteria bacterium | reverse complement strand
TAATATCTACGTTGCAAACGCATAATATGCACATGAATATGCCACATATCGTCAAGCAGATTACCCAACTTGATTGTGTTACTCTGATCCTGCACCTTGTATTTGTAAGTCTTTCGCATGATATACTGTTTCTGAAAAGATTCTGTTTCCCACGCTAATGGTGTGGCAGGTGTTAGCGCACCCACCACTGAAACAGTCTAATTATGATACCATGTTTGTGGAACAAAATCAAGTTTATTTATGATTATCAATCCATTAGCCGTCTACATCCCACAAGCTAAAGCATGGGGATTTGACGGGGAGTGTTAAAAACAATGTATTATACATATCTGAACAACACAATCCTGGTAGAATGTGTATAGAACATGAAACTCTCAGACACAAAGTCCCAACGGGGCGACAGGTAGAAAAACCAAAACTGGTTAGGATGCACAGTACTTTATTAAACAAATTTCAGATAACTGTTAAAATTATCCAAACTATAATTATTCATAATAGGTCAACAAAATTCAATAGATTTCGTTCAATAAGCCGTAATACTATAAACAGGAGACATTGCGCCATAATGAAACAACGCTTATACATAATTGTTTTAATGTTGACAATCCCAGCATCAACATTATTCGCACAAACTGGAACAATAGAAGGTACAGTCTATAATCAAGATACAGGAACCACACTCGCAAACGCAGAAGTACATCTCCTTGAAACTGATGAACGTCAAAAAAGTGATGCAGACGGAAAGGTCTGGTTCACAGGAATTGCTCCAGGAAAATATACACTTACAATCACACATCCTTCTTTTACTACCCCAGCAAGAACCACCGTTGAAGTGACCGCAGGACATACGATACAAGCCAGAATGTTCCTCGGTGAAATATTTGAGTTAGAAACCATAGTTGTTGAGGGCGAACGCGTGCCACCAACGGTGAGTCGCAAGGACATCCGAGGTAGCGAACTTCTCCGCATCCCCGGGGTAATGAATGACGCACTCAAAGGTTTGACCACCCTCCCAAGTATCGGTATTCCAAACGACTACTTTGGAGTCCTCTATATTCGGGGTAGTGACCCTGGATCAAATCTTTACTATCTTGACAGAACACAACTCGGATATCCTTTTCATTGGGGAGGTCTACTATCAACCATCAGCTCAGAAACAATAGAAAAAATAGATATTTACGCAGGCGGATATGGTGCTGAGTTCGGTTTAGATTCACAAGCAGTGCTTGATATTCATGCGCGTGACAGCATTGAAGATAGGATAGATGGAAAGTTTAACCTGAACATAATCTATTCTGAAGGGTTGATTGAAGGAAGGATAGGTGATAAAGGATATATCTCTGTATCTGGACGGAGAAGTTACTTTGATCTTATTGTTGGTCCTATTGCTGAGAGACAGACTGGATCAGAACAACAATTCCCATATTTTTCTGATTATCAGTTCAAAGTCGCATACCCATTGTCTGAAAAACACAGCCTTACAGTCAATGCATTTGCTGCGACAGACCATTTTGAAATAAAAGAGGAAGAATACATGGATGACAATATATACCAAGACATTGGAAGAACAACAGCATACTTTAAAAACGGTTTTAGCGGACAAGGCATCCATCTCCATTCAAAATTTACTGATAACCTGACTTCTATATTCTCATTTACTCGCACAAACAATTACCTTAGTATTGATCTGGTAGATCCGTTTGTCCTATCTTATGAGGTGGAAGATGGAGTTTTCAAAAGAGAAAATGGAAAATTAGTTGCTGAAGAAATCCTCACAAACTCTTATGATGTAAAAGTTAAAGTTCCAGTGTATACACTACGTGAAGACATATCCTATAAGTTATCCCCTACCGTTCGCATCGAACCTGGTTTCCTATTGTCATTTAGTCCTGCCAATAGTTTTGAAGACAGTATTTTCTATGAATACGAACCAAGCGGTGCAGATATAGATGTTGAACCTCCTCAGCAAATTATTGTAAATGGTGAGGTGGTAGGTGAAGTCAGGCACACCCAACAAGCACGGTATGAGATTACTAATGTAGAAGAGGCTAACTATGAATTTGGACACGATTTTTACCGAGCAGAAGGTTATCTACAAGCACGATATGATCCATTGTCTTACCTTTCAATAGCACTCGGTACTCGGTTTGACTACCTCGATTTAACGAATCAACTCTCAGTGCAACCGCGAGGGAGTGTAAATCTAAAACTTCCAAGTGATCTTAACATCCGCTTTGCTTATGGAAATTATGAACAGAGTCCGAAACCATATCAGATGTTAACAGAGAATGGAAACAAAGATTTGAAATCCAGTATCGCACGCCATTACATTATGGAGATAGAGCATGAACTGAGTTCTCAAACAGAATTCAAGTTTGCTACATACTACAAAGATGAACAGAATCTGGTAACGAAAGATGATACTTCAACGACATCCGAAATAGTGCCTTCATCTGAAGGTGGAAGATTAGCAACAGAAGATGAATTCTCAAGTTATCTCAATCAAGCATCCGCTTATGTTGGTGGAGCAGAGGTGTTTCTTAGACACCGTATTCCTGATAAGTTTTTCGGTTGGATATCTTATGCATACACCCACGCAGAACTCAGAGAAACCCCAGATGATACATACAAACCGAATCTTTTTGACAACACACACATCGTCAGTATTGTCGCAAACTATAACTTTACACCAAATTTTGAAATTGGAGCGAAGTGGCAGTATTTAAGTGGAACATCTGAAGTGCCTATCACTTCTCTTTTCCTTATTCAAGATCCGGTTACACGCGGACTGAATCCGCTATTAGCAAGTGTTGACGAAGAATTACGTACCGAGTTGACACCTTATCATAAGTTAGATTTACGGATCAGTCGAAAATGGAATGTTAGGGGAATGCGGATAGGTGGTTTTTTTGATATTCTGAATGTCTATAATAGAAAAAACACAATAAAATTCTCGTTCAAAGAAGCAACTTTTGCGGTACAAGGTCAAGAAATTGAAATTGAGGAGTGGGAATCCGAAGAGATCTCACAAATACCGCGTTTCTTTTATATTGGCTTAACTCTTGACTTTTGATTTATGATAATTGCATAGTTTTTGACAATCCTACTACTGAAATTGTATAATTAATTGAAAAATAACAAAACTTACACACAAGGTCCTTAGAACGTATCTCATAAATCACTTGTAGGGGCGGGGTCTCCCGTCCGATTAGAAGCACCCTTTCTATCTGAGGGCGAGGGAACCTCGCCCCTACGATGAAAATATGATTTTCTGCCAGAAATCAGATAAACGATTTATGAGATAGACTATAATTATAAAATGATATGGAGTCACTGGTCATGAAAAATATTCTCTGCCTAATAATGCTTCTTTTCCTACCTATTACTGCCTTTTCTCAAACAGGTACAATTGAAGGTACTGTTTATAGTAAAGACACGGATGAACCATTATCAGGGGCAGAAGTTCAAATAATTGAAATTGACAAACGATTTATCACAGATGAAAATGGCACGTTTTCCTTCATAGAAATCCCTGAAGGTAAGTATACATTATCTATTACCTACCCAAATACTGAATTATCAGAAAAAATTGAGGTCGATGTAGTTGCAGATAAGATCCTCACACCCACTATTTACGTTAGTACCAACGCTTATGAGCTTGAGGTAATTGAAGTAATTACAAAACGAACACCTAAAACTGTTATAAAAAAGAGCATTCAATCACAAGAAATTACACGACTACCTGGTACAGCGGGAGATGCACTCCGTGCACTACAAGCAATTCCAGGTATCGGTGTTGCGAATGATTTTAGTGGTGCACTCTATATCCGTGGCGGTTCTGATGAAGATAACCTATATTATTTTGATCGTGTACCTGTCGGGTATCCATACCACTTCGGTGGTCTCGTTTCATCTCTCAGTTCTGAAATCATCGACCGGATTGATGTCTACGCAGGGGGTTATGGAGCGGAATATGGCGTAGATTCTCAAGCAGTTATAGATATCTATTCTCAAAACAACAGTCCAGAAGCTCTAAGGGGAAAACTCAACCTAAATCTTTTATATTCAGAAGGATTGCTTCAAGGCAAAATTGGTGAAAAAGGATTTTGGTATGCAGCTGGACGTAGGAGTTATATAGATTTATTTATCGGTTCACTGTCTTTCGCAACTGGAGCAATCACAGCATTTCCAAGATTCTGGGATTACCAACTAAAGGCTGGCTATGATCTCACTGAAAAACATCAACTCTTTTTCAATCTGTTTGCCTCGGGAGATAAATTCGCAGTTAAATTAGACGGTGAAAATGTGGATGAAGATTTCAGAGGAAACACCAGTTTTGAAAGCGGATTTGAGGGTGCGGGGATTCACTTCCGTTCAGCCCTAACCGATAGACTCACCTCCTATTTATCCTTAACTCGCTCAAATTTCTTGTTTGATGTCAATTTCGGTCCAACAATCTCGCTTGAGATTGATGCACCAAACTACACCTTACGGGAAGATATTACGTATGAGTTAAATGAAAAACATAGATTGGAGACGGGGTTAATCCTTGGACTTGAACCCGGTGAGGTGTCTGGAACATTCACACGTATCCCAGACGAGGGAGAAGTGGAGTTTGATATAAGGTTTGAGGAGAAGAACACTATAAACGAATCTGTTCTTGGACAACGCATTGAAGGTTATTTGCAAGATAGGTATGATATACTACCTTTTATGTCAATCGTGTACGGTGTCCGATTTGATTATTTCAACCGTGTGGATGAACTCTCGGTTCAACCGCGCGGCAGTATTCGGGTAGTGCTTCCCAACACATCTGAACTTCAGTTTGCTTATGGAATATACAACCAGACTCCTATTCCTGCACAACTCTCATCAAGTGTTGGAAACCCTAATTTGAAGTCCAGTCAGGCAAGTCATTACATTGTTGAACTCAAACGTGAACTTTCACAGGATACAGAAATCAAAATTGCAGCTTATTATAAGGATTTGGCTAATTTAGTAACTTCTGATATATCATCTATCTATCTTAATCAAGGTGTTGGTTATGCCCAAGGAACAGAGGTTTTTCTACGACATCGTAGTGGTGACAGGTTTTTCGGGTGGGTGTCTTATGCTTATGCTTTATCAAAAAGACGTGACCGTTTAGGTGAACCTTATCGGTATTATTCATTTGATCAAACACATGTCGCCACATTAGCGGTGAGTTATAACCTTACACCTACTTGGGAGTTTGGAGCAAAATGGCAATATCGAACTGGTAATCCGTATACTCCCGTCGTAGACGCGCAACTCGTTGTAGACCCAAGATTTGCTTTAGAAAAGGACCCAGAAGACATCACTGTCACTGATTTTATCGAAAATTCTGTCTATATTCCCATATATGGGGAAACCAACTCAGAAAGATTTCCTCCTTACCACAGGTTGGATCTACGTATAAGCAAAACCTTCCGATTTAACAGTTGGGAATTGGGGCTTTTTCTCGAACTACTAAACACCTATAACCGTAAGAATCTTCTTGATTATAATTATAATGAAAACTACACAGAGATAAACCCTATTTACCAATTCCCAATTATCCCATATTTAGGTATCACTGCCGAATTCTAATCATACAAGGCTAACGAACAGGTGATGTGTGAGGTTTTCTAACCTCACTTGCTACGCACAGATGGTAGGCGAGGTTTCCTAACCTCGCTTGTAAACTGTCCTAAGTAATTCTAAAATCTACTATAAAAATACAAATAACAATTTACCTTGTTATTGAGCAGGTATCATTGAAATATATTATACTAATTCTTCTCGTCATATTACCCTTTTGTGCTTTTGGACAAGATGATAACACAATAATTGACGAAACATCGGAAGATGTTATAACCTTACCACCCGTTGTAGTCGAAGGAGAGCGAATTGAAAAGAAACCAAAACGCGCCATAACAGGTGATACGATTACAAGTGCTGTAGGTACAGGTGGAGATCCACTTCGGGTTTTAGATAAACTACCGAGTGTCGGTGTTCTGAATGATTTTGTGGGAATACTATCCGTACGTGGTGGTGGACCTGAGGACAACATCTACTATTTCGATCGCTTACCTTTAGGATATCCCTATCATCTCTACGGAATCGTCTCTACCATGAACGCTGAAGTCATAAATAATATTGATGTATATCCCGGTGGATACGGTGTAGAGTTCGGTTCCAATTCACAAGCGGTGATTGACATACATTCACGTTCAAGAACGAATAGACGTATAGGTGGAAAACTCAACCTAAATCCTGTATATTCTCAAGCGTTCTTTGAAGGAAGTATAGGGAATCGTGGATACTGGTATGTTTTCGGACGGAGAAGCTATATGGGACCTCTGTTTGAATTGCTACCGATATTGCTGGAGATTGAGAACGACTTGGTAACCCAAGTTCCGAGGTTTTGGAGTTACCAAGGTAAGTTCGTTTACCAATTAACAAAAACCCATAGATTAGTTGTAAATGCTATTGCAGCTAATGATGTCGGTAAACTCCACTTTACTTCTGATGAAGTGTCAGATAGTGATTTACGAGGTCCATTGAGCACAGAAAATCCGTTTGATTCTCAAGGTTTCCATTTCTATTCTGAGAGAAAAGATGTATTTAAATCAGTTGTGTCGTTGTCACGTTCCTTTTCTCGTTCACATCTGGAATACGGGGATGGCTACTTGTATCGGGATTCTGAAAGTGTTTTCTCTTTACGCGGTGATGTTCAGTATTGGGTAAAATTCCCAAAGACACTACTTGAATCAGGTTTTGATCTTTCAATCCTACCCACAAATCTTGTAAGTGTCGGTGCACGACCACTGGAAGAAGGTGATTGGGATTTTGACTTCAGATTAAAACAAGATGGAGAAAAGATATATACCGACATATCCCAAGACATACATCGTATGGAAGGATATTTACAAGCAACCCAAGACCTCTTTTCTTCGCACTACGCTGACCTTTATGCCACCTTAGGGGTGCGAGCAGCATATTACAATCATATAGATAACTACTCACTTCAACCACGCGGACTTCTCGGTTTAACCATTGGACCCAATCAAATCAATACTGTAGGATTTTCACTCCTACCCGTAGACCTTCGTTTTATGTACGGTAATTATGTTCAGAATCCTCATTTTTATCACATAGTTTTGGGAAGAGAGAATCCAGACATTTCTCCAAGCCATGCAACCCATTATGTTCTCACATTAGAAAAGAATCTTACCCATGAAACAAGGGTTGAAGTTGCGGGGTATTACAAAAATCTTCAGGATATGATTACCTACAACCTTACAGATAGACGTTATGAGAATCAGCGATCTGGATCTGTGAAGGGAATTGAGGTGTCCTTAGAACATGATTTCGGTGAAGCGTTTCGAGGATGGTTAGCATACTCTTATACCCTTTCAAAACGCCAAGATTCTACGAAAGATAAAGAACGAGAGTTTATGTTTGGCACACCGAATGTTTTGTCTGTTGGACTGAATTACAAGATTGAGCAATTTGAATTCGGTGCAAATTGGCAATATAAGAGCGGGGTGTTATACGCCACTTTAGAAGATAGAGAACGTTATACAAATCCATTTACAAAAAATCAAACATGGATTCCAGTTTACGGAGAAATAGAACGTTCCTCACCATATCACCGCTTAGATTTACGCATTCACTATGCCATCCGATCAATTTTCGGGTTGAAAGGTGGATTAACCTTAGAATTTTGGAATGCCTATAACCGAACCAATATATTGCAAGTACGTTACAACGCAAATTATACTAAAGAAGTACCTGTTGCTCAATTACCTATAGTACCGTTCCTTGCTTTGACTTTAGAATTCTAATTTTCAGTTTGTTTGTTTTTCTATAACCCAATTTGCCTTCTTTTGCGTCTTAATCTTAATCAGGATTACTTCTAAGAAAGGAGGCAACGTATTTGGACTCTTCTTTATCTTCTTTCACTAAGTTTATAGGAATCACATATCTTCTATTTTCACTTTCTATATTACTCTTTGAAATATCACCGGTTTGTGCCGATACCACAACCTACCAGATAACTGCATTCCGTACTTATGAGAGCATCGAGATTGATGGAGAACTCAGTGAAGCGGATTGGCAGAAAGCAGAGATAATAAATCAGTTCGTGCAAATTGAACCGTATGAAGGGCAAAAGAGCACCGAACCGATGGAAGTTCGCATCCTTTACGATGATGACAATATCTATCTCGGTTTTAAATGCTATGACAAAGAAATCTCTCGACTGATTGCCAATGAAATGCGTAGAGACGCACGTGACATACATGAAAACGATAATGTATTCGTGTTGTTAGATACCTACAACGACAAACGGAGTGGCTTCTTTTTTCGGGCAAACGCATTAGGTGCAATCCAAGATCGAGTAATCACTAATAACGGAGACACTCTCAACGATGACTGGGATGCTGTGGTTGCATGCCAGTCGAAAATACACGACACATACTGGACAACTGAACTCAGCATTCCATTTAGCCAACTCCGCTTTAAAAAAAGCGACCCTATGCATTGGGGATTAAACGTTGGTCGTGAGTTAATGCGAAATCAAGAAGAATCTATATGGGCACCAGTACCTGCTTCCTATGGCGGGTTAGCAAAATATAGAACTACGAATCTCGGTTCACTTGTCGGCATAAAGGGAATCTCACCCTCACGTAATATAGAATTACTACCTTATATGTTGCCAGGTTTTACACAGAACAGCGATGATGATACTGGACAAGAAACTATCAGGCAATTCAAACTCGGTTTTGACGCTAAATACGGTATCACATCAAACCTAATTGCAGACATAACATATAACACAGACTTTGCCCAGGTTGAAGCAGATCAAGAACAGGTTAACCTCACACGATTTAGTCTCTTTTTTCCTGAAAAACGTCCTTTCTTTTTAGAGGGGGCAGGTTTGTTCGATTTCGGTATCCCAAGGCAAAGTTTTCGCAGACCTCCACCGATGTTGCTATTCTATAGTCGACGAATCGGATTGGCTGAGGGAAATGCTATTCCTATAATATTTGGTGGTAAAGCAAGTGGCAAAGTTGGTTCTTATGGCGTAGGATTCCTCAATGTTTTGACTGATAAATTCTATGACGAAAACGATGATGATGAACCGATTGACATACAACGCAACAATTTCTCTGTCATTCGAATTACTAAAGATGGTGGCGCAGGCACTCGGTTTGGTATGATTGCTGTTAATAAAGACGAAGTTGGTAATTACAATCGTGCAGGTGGATTTGACTTTGAATTCCGACCAAACGACAATCTCGATGTACGAGGGATGTGGGCGAGAACATTTTTCCCAGGTATGTCTGGAAAGAATAATGCATTTTATTTCGGAACAAGGTTGCGAAAAGATACATTGCGTTTCAGTGCTTCCTATACAGATATAGATGAAGATTTTGATCCTGCAGTTGGATTCGTCCGTCAAGCAGGAACACGGCAAGCAAGGACTGACTTTCGTTGGGCACCAAAACCACAAAAATATGGTATTCGCGAAATGTGGTCAGGTCCAGAAGCAAACTACGTTCTCAATCAAGATAATGAATTAGAACGTTGGAACTTGTCCTATACGCACTGGACATCATTTACCACTGACGATTCCGTGATGATATTTGTGAAACGGGAGTATGAAAGACTTGATGAAGATTTTGAAATTCGGGAGGATATCTTTATTCCAATCGGTCAATACGAATTCAATACTGTCGGTGGTCGTTTATCCTCAAGTGATGTCCGCATTGTCAGTTCAACCGCCGGTTTTGAGTATGGAAATTTCTATAACGGTCAAATCCGTAGATATTATGTTGATATGGGGTTGAAACCGAGTGTGCGAATCAGTATAAATGCAAACTATCAATTCAATCGTGTTACTTTACCAGAGGATAGTTTTGATGCAAACATTTTCTCAGGTAGATTTAACTACTCGTTTTCTACAACGCTTTTTGCGAAACTCTATGCACAATGGAATACGGAAACAGACCTTGTTTCCACTAATTTCCTGATTAACTATATCTATCGTCCGGGTAGCGATTTCTATTTTGTGTTCAATCAAACCTACGACACAGATAAGACAACTCAGACTGTACTGCAAAGTTCAACGGTAGTCGCAAAAATGACGTTCTGGTGGAATCCGTAATTAGTTTTCTTCAACCGATATATTCGCATGAAATGCGTTGACACTTCCCTCTTTACTGAACCAATTACCTGTAGCACCTAACTTAAAACGTTTACCTTCCTCAAAACGATACTGTATTTTACCCGTTTTACCTTTTGGAATATCCCACGCAGATGCAAGTGCTTCAGTAGGAACACCTTCGGTAGGTATATCGCTATCAGAATCAAACAGATCAAACGAACCTGCAGGTTCAGCATTCCCAACCTGAATATCAATGGTAAGCATACCACCATCTTTAATCTTTGTTGTATCAATTTCAATGATGGTGTAGTCTTGATAACCGTGTTCAGGTGTTCGAAATATGTTCAAAACGTGCTGACTTAAATGCTTGGGATTGAGTTCAACATTTAATCCGTTAACCTTACTCACTTGAACCTTTTTCACTATATTGAAAAAAGCGTTCCAATCAATCGTATGAGATGCATAACCGTTATTATCCAAGCCAGGATTTTGTCCTGATAGTGCTGCCTGAATAAACTTTCGATACGACCTACCACTGCCTTTAAATTCGTTGATTGGTAAGCTTCCCAACACCTCAAAGTCAGCAGATATAACCATACAATCTACAGGTGAATGTTGATGCCATCCCTTCATAATTGCTTGGGTAAATGGAAGTGTTGTGTCATAACCTACTGAATCATCTGGGTAACGCTTTGGAAAGTATTCTTTATTGACATCAGTTCGTTTTAGTTCTACATTGGAAACCCATGTGCTAATAAGGTTTTCATTTAGGAATTCAATGGTCTTATCTTCAGAGAGAGCAACTGCTCTCAAACTTTTGCCAGTCCCTCAGCAGGACTCATCTTTGAGAGGACCATCAATTGAAATAACATGAATAGGTTTTTGTTGTGTTACTGCTGATTCTATTGCTTCATCAAATGACACCCAATTTATTTCTTCAAACTTGTAGAAACAACGCATTAATTTCTTATTTGCTTCATCTTGAGAAATAGATTCTGTAAATTCTATGTCTTTTAGTATATTTGGGTGGTCAGACTGGAGTTCCATTTGTGAACAGAAACCGGAATCAATAATACTATAGGGTTTATCGGGATATTTTCTCCACGCGACATCAAAGTTCACTGTGCCCTCAGGCACGTACATCTTGAAATAATTTACTTTTTGATGAACACGGTCAATTATTAGGTTACCAGTAAACAGCGAAGGCGTAAACCTTCCATCATCAAACATAAACTCTGCATGTAGACGAAATTGGATGTCCGCGAACTTGTCGTTATAAGCACGTAGACATCCCCACAATCCACTTGAATCCCCAGCGTCAATTGACATTTTCAGGTTAGGGTTAGGGTGTATCTGTCGAAGCAACTCCATTACACCCGCTTCATCAATCTTCCAGACATCCGCAACAGAGACTGATTCATTTGGGAGAAAAGATTGGAAAGTTGAAACCGTGTATTCCTTTTCAGGTGCCGCAATTCGGAAGTTTGACAATACCTCCCATTCCTCATGAAAACCGTTTTGTGTGAGAGTAATTGGTGCGATATTGCCCTTGACTATAATAGAATCATTCGGGTTAATGTTGAGCAGGATATTGCCTGATTGTGTATTCATTTATTTTCCTCAACAGAGATATTAAGTTGAAATGCGTTTATATTGCCTTTATCACTAAACCAATCCCCTGTAGCACCAAGTTTAAACACTTTTCCCTTCTCAAATTCATGTGTAATTCTATCTGTCTCACAGGGCAAGACTCCCCAAGCAGAAACGAGGGCATCTGGTATACCTTCAGTTGGGAGTTCATCGTCCTCATCATAGAGATCAAACGACCCAGCGGGTTCAGCACCCCCGACTTCAATATCAATGATTAACACCCCTCCACCTTCAAACGCAGTTGTGTCTATATTGATAACGTTGTAATCCTGATAACCACTTCCGGGTGAACGAAAAATATCTAATACTTGCTGTGTTTGATTTTCTTTGTTTAGAACAATGTTCAATTCCCTTGGGGTTTCTTCATTTACTTCAATCTCATTCTTCTCTATGGATTTCATTTTACTCTCCACTACAGTGATTTTTGCGACAAAAGCGTTTATGCCACCTACTCCACCCCATTGATCTCCAGTAGCGCACAATTTAAAACGTTGACCTTTTTCAAAATTGTATGTAATTTGTTGAGTATTACCGGGGAAAAGACCCCAATAGAATTTCAATGGATCAAGAACCTTTAAATATTCATCACTCTGCTGACTGTGCCAAACATCAGGATCGATACCATCAGGAACATTTTCGTTAGGTATTTTCTTATTTCCATCCAGAAGAAAAAATAAACCGACTGCACTATCACGACCAGTTTGGATTTCAATATTAAGTGTGCCACCATCTCCAAACGCTTTGATATCTATAACAACAACGGTATAATCCTCATGTGCCTTTTTTGGAGTGCGAAATGTGTCTAACACCTCTTGTGATGGTTGATCTGGGGTAAGGATAATGTCATCCAGTCCGGGTCGTTTATCTTCCAATGAATCTTTGAGAAACTGCATGTATGCCACCGGTTCATCTTCAGGTCTTTGCATGTTGTCAAGAAATTCATTGAAGTCGACACTCCCCATCAATTCAAAATCATGAGAGATGACGAAACAGTCTACCGGTGAACCTTTTACCCATCCTTTCATTATAGTCTTGGCTAAGGCATGGCTTGTGTTGAACGTCTTCCCTTCACGTTTCCTTCTTTTTTCAATTGGATTCTGCAAACTACCTGTCCGTCCCAATTCTGCATTTTCGATCCATGTGTTAATAAAGTTATCGTTCAAATAATCTATAATGTTGTCTTTAGAGAGGACACCTGTCCTCAAGATTCTACCGGTTCCTCAGCACGACTCGTCAAACATCGGTCCATCTATAGAAACTGCATGTATCGGTTTCTGTTGAATCTGTGCTTGTTTAAACGCTTCCTCTAACGATAACCAGTTTATTTTATCAAACTTGTAGTAATGTGATATTAGTTTACTTTCTGCTTCCTCTTGGGTTATTGATGTAGCGAATTCAACATCAGTAGGGTATGTACCAGTAGATAGTTCAAGTCTCGGACAATAACCTATTTCAGCAAAGTAGTTCCCATTCTTTTGCCGCCAACCGGCATCAAAATTAAGAGTGGTTTGCGGGACAAACAACTTGAAGGACACTATACTCTCTTGAATTCGGTCAATTACTAAATGTCCAGTAAATTGTGAAAGTGTCAACTTACCGTTATTCATGATAAATTCTGCATGAATACGGAACATAATTTCAGCAAGCTCATCATTGTAAGCACGGAGACATGCCAATATTCCACGATAGTGACCTTCATCACTATTCAGTCTAAGTTTCGGATTAGGATAAAGTTGTCTTAGCAATGTTAGTGCACTTTCCTCTCCAATCTGCCAACAATCACCTACAGAAACTGGATCGGTTGGGAGAAAAGATTGAAAGACCGATGTAGGATATTGCTTTTCTGGTTCAGCAACGCACAGATTTGCCAATTCATTCCATTCCACATGAAAGTTGTATTGCGTGTATTCAATTGGTTCGATGAATCCTTTGACAATTATCCTATCATCTTCTTTGATATGGAGTGTGATTTTGTCTATCAACGATTTCATTCATTTTCCTCTATAGAAAATTTCGTGTAAAAAGCGTTAGTATATGGTTGATCATCATCCCAATAACGCGTAATACCATTTCTAAATGATAACAGGACATTATTTAGTAGGTCGGGTAGATTTAGTTGTTTTTAGTTGTTTTTTAGTTGTTTTTTTTATATTTTTGGCTAAGTGCCCTTGATCCTGTAGTGGTAAGGGTTTAAGCTGACTTTTTTTGTTGGAGAAATTTAAAAAAAACAACTAGAAGCAAGTTTTTTTAGTTGTTTTTTCGGTTTTATGTGTAGTATGTTATCAGCGCATTGCAGAAGTTTTGTGTATTTTATTTGAAGGTTTCGTTTTTGGATTTGGCTGATTGTCATTGCGTTCCTCGATTTTGTAAGTTGTGTGTTGGATGTTAGGTTATATTATACTTGATGGTCGTTTGGTTGAGTAGTGTTATTGATTTTGATAACAATATATATCCAATATGTTTGATGTGCGTTTCAGTTTTTTGGTTCAGTTTTCAGTATTGTCTGAACCAAGATTTGCAAGATTTCAGGATTTTCAGGATAAGAGATTTATATGCCAATGTCCTTGCAAAAAGTAGTATTTCAGTTCTCCTCCACAGAAATTCTCGCTTGAAAGGCGTTAACATATTCTTCTTTATCTGACAGTTCGGCAGGGGCGATAGCGAGTCTAAAAACTCGACCTCGGTAGAAAGGATAAGTAATTTGCCGCGTTCCACCGGGCGGAATATCCGTAGCATTGGCAATAGACTTGTCGTAACGTTGTCCACGTTCTGCGGGGAATTCGATATCGCCATCATACAAATAGAACGAACCTGCAAGTTTGGTACTTCCAAGGCGTATATCAACTGTGAGTATTCCTCCCTTTTCAAAGGGAGTGGTATCAATTGTTACCATAGTGGATTGCTGATAACCAATCTCCAGAGTTCGGATTACATCTAATACTTCCAACATAGGCTGCATAGGGTTGAGCACAACATCCAAATCTGTTAAGAAGGGTTCAAAAGGACTCTCTTGCTCGGGAATATCTTCTTCCTCACCTAATAGATAAGCGAAAGAATTATCAGCACTAAACCCGGGATATTTCCCTTCTAAGGCTTCAATGAGAAAGAGACGGTAATTTTCTGCCCTTGTCCTTCCGCCATCCCAGTCATGTCCTCCGTAGAGGAATTTATTCAAAGCGAGTTTACCCCTCAATTCAAACTCAGGTGATATAACAAAACAGTCTACAGGTGAGCGTTCGTGCCAACCGCTTTTGATTGCTTGTGCTAACGAATGGGTAGTGTCAAACGCTTTAGATTCGTGGGCGTATCTTTTGGCAAGGTATTCTCGCACACTCGGTTTCCTACCTAATTCAAAATTAGACACCCATGTGTTGATAAAATTGTCGTTCAAGAATTTGATGACACGTTCATTACCGAGGACAACTGCCCTCAAATCTTTACCGCTTCCTCAGCATGCCTCATCGGTGAGAGGACCATCCAGAGAAATGACATGAACAGGTTTCTGTTGTGCCTGTGCCATTTCCGAGGCTTCCTCTAACGATACCCAGTTAATTCGTTGTGATTCGTAGAATCTCAGTATTAGCGAACGCTCTGCTTCTTCTTGTGTGATTGTGTCTGTGAATTCGGTGTTTTGTAGAACATCTTGTGTTCCAGCACGGAGTTCCATTTGCGAGCAATAGCCACAATCTGTAATCCATCGGGGAGCGTCCCAACCTTCTAATGTCGTTTCCCAATGAACGTCAAAGTTAAGTGTGCCTGCGGGGAGGTACATCTGAAAGAAAACAATAGTCTCTTGTGTCCGATCAATAATGAGATGTCCAGCAAACTGTGAAGGTGTAAACCAACCGTCGGTTAAGGCAAATTCCGCGTGAATGCGAAACACGATGTGAACGAATTGATTGTTGTAAGCACGCAGACATGCCCAAAGACCTTTAGCTTCTTCTATGCCATACATCTCCACACGCATTTCCAAAGAAGGATTGGGATGAAGTTGTTTCAGTAGTTTCTGGACACTGTCTTGTTGTATCTGCCAGCAATCACCTACTGAAACTGCCTCGGTTGGAAGAAAATCTCGAAACACAGACGTAGAATACTGCTTTTCTGGTTCTGCAGCGCGTAGATTCGCCAACGCATCCCATTCCCTATGAAAGTTGCCTGCGGTATGCTCAATCGGTGCGATAAAGGCTTTGACCGATACATCTGCATCCCCAGCAAGATTAATTGTAATTTCGTTTGGTAACGTCTTCATTATTAATCTTCCTCTACTGTGAACTTTGCTTGATAAGCATTAATGCTTCCCTTTTCGTTAGATGCCCATCCCATACCTACCAACTTGAAGACTTGACCTTTTTCAAAACGATGCATCATCTGACCAATTTCACTCGGATCATACCAACCTATATCGTGTGCACCATCAAACATAGTTCCGTCTGGTCGTTTGTTATCAGCATCAAAGGAAAGTTTATGGTCAGCATCAAGCAGGAAGAATGAACCGTACGCTTTATCGATTCCCAATTCCATATCAATAGTAAGTGTGCCGCCATTTTCAAACGCGGTAGTATCAATCACCACTACGGTGTAATCCTGATGTCCATATTCCGGTGTGCGAAATACATCCAATACTGTTTGTGATAGTTGGTCTGGTGTGAGGAATATGTTACCTAATCCAGGTAGTCTTGCTGCTAAGGCATCTTTGAGAAACAACAGGTAATTCTCACTTTCAAGAGTGCCGTCTTCACGTCTGTTTTCTCCAAGATAATCATTGACAGGGATATGTCCTATAGTCTCAAGCTCAGGTGTGATTATCCATGTATCTACTGGTCCCCTACGCCATTTATTACTGACAATAGTCCGCGCTAAAGGTGGCATCTGCTTATGTCCCATAGTTTCAAGCAAACGTTTCAACTCAATAGTACGTATCCATGTATTGATGTAATTTTCGTTTAGATAATTTATTATTCGATCATCGGAGAGGACAACTGCCCTCAAGTTTTTTCCACTCCCTCAGCACGCCTCATCATCAAGAGGTCCAGCAATTGAAATAGCGTGGATCGGTTTCTGCTTTGCTTGAGCAATTTCATAAGCCTCTTCAAATGGCACCCATTGAATTTGCTCTGATTTATAGAACTGCTGTATAAGTATGTGTTTAGCTTTTTCTTGAGTAATAAAGTTTGTGTATTCTGTATCTTTTAGGTAATCTTGTGTCCCACCTTGTAGGTGAATTTGCGGACAAACACCGCCAGCAGTGCTATAACCAGCATTGGGATCATCTTTATCTTTCTTCCAGTTGACATCAAAACTCTTACCTTCTGGAACGTGCATTCGGAATGATACGACATCCTCATTAGTTCGGTCAATAATCAGATCCCCTGCAAAGTGTGAAGGGGTGAACCAGCCATCTGTTAATGCAAATTCTGCGTGGATCCGAAATGCAACATGTGCATATTGGTCATTGTAAGCAAGTAGAGTTGCCCACATTCCAGAGGAATCTCCAATATCAATATGCATATCCAGATTAGGTTCAGGATTTAGTTGTTGAAGTATCTTCATTATACCAGTTTCGTCGATCTGCCAGCATTCACCGATAGCAACAGGTTCATTTGGAAGTAAGGCACTAAAATCAGTAGTACAATACTCCTTCTCTGGTTGATGAACCCGCATATCCCGCAACGCATCCCACTCTTCGTGGAAGTTAGGACGCATATCCTCAATCGGTGCGATGTAACCTTTGATGGATACTTCTGTGTCATTGTCAAGATTAAGCGTGATTTTGTCGGATAAGATACTCACTATAATTCTCCACTACAGAAATTCTCTTATACCTTATACACATTTTCGGATGCAGTTAGGTGGCTATCTGGAGAAATAAAATAAGTTTTAATATTGGATGCCGATTAATCGTGTATAACTATGTAAGTAACAGAGAGCACTTGAATTGAGAGGAAAAATAAGAAGTGTTTAAAACGTTCAACATCTGTTGACTTTTCTTTTGTCATAGGTTTCGCTGCAAATTCGGTTACTGATATTGCAAACAGAAAAACTCTAATGTCGTTGTCAAGAATATCATTAAATATTTCTTCTGCTAAAGGAAAAAATGGTTCAACACCTTCAAGGTAATATATGATAACAGAGGTATCCACTGACATACTCCCCCAGCTAAAGCATGGGGGTTCTTTTGTTCTCACATTAGAGTTTTATCTCTAACTGACATTTCCTGCTTCGCCTAACACTGCTACAAAGTGTAGTCTAACACGTTATCCACAGGCGTTTAGGCTCTCAGCATGCCCTGCCGCGAGGTTTCTAAGGTTTATTGCAGCGTTGACATCTCTATCTATTGAAACATCACATCGACTACAATGATATGTTCTTTCTGAAAGTGTTAGATCACTTTTCTTATGACCACAACTGCTACAAGTTTTACTACTCGCATAGAATTGGTCTGCTTCAATGAAAGGTATTCCCAAAGTCTCTGCTTTTGTTTTGAGTTTTGAGAGAAACCCGCCTAACGCACTATCTGATAATGCTTTGGCTAACTTCCTATTCTTTAGCATATTTGTTATCTTTAGTGTTTCTATGCAGATCGCACCTGCTTGCTTGGTTATATCTGTAGAGGCTTTGTGATGTGCGTCTTGACGGATACAAGCGATGCTGTAATGCAGTCGTGCCACCTTTGCTTTCTGTTTGAACCAGTTCTTGGACTTGACCACTTTTCTACTCAATGAACGCTGGGTTCGTCTCAATTTTCTTTCGTATCGTTTCAGAGGTCTTGGGTTCTCATATTTTGTGCCAGTATCCAGGGTTGCCAACGCGTTTATACCTACATCAATACCAACAACAGGTGAGGTTGATTGTTTGTCAACCTGCTCAGGTGTTCCTATATCAATAATGAGAGATACAAACCATCTATGGGCTGTTCTGGATATTGTCACTTCCACGATTTCACCTTCAAAACGTAACGATTCAAACAGGTTTACCCACCCTATTTTGGGCAACTTGATTTTCTTTCCTTTCACTTCTACAGTTTGACTATTTGTTGTGAAACTTTGTTTAGAACCACGATGCTTAAACTTCGGAAAATGAGATCGTTTAGATACCCAGTGAGATATAGATGATGCAAGATTACCAAATATGCTTTTGTTGGCTACAACTTGATCCTGAGATTTCGTCCAAGCATATTCTTTCTTAGCAACATTGAAACGCTTGTTAAGTTCAGATGCTGAAAGAAAGTTATCTTTGGCTAATGCTGACTTGAAATCAGCAAGGGCATGATTATAGGCAAACCGAGCATATCCACATTGCTGAGCAAACCAATTCCGTTGTTTATTATTCGCATCTAAGGCGATTTTCTGTGACTTATACATGCTATCACCGTTTCTGTGAAGACCCCGTTTCCCATTGTAAGTGGGGTGGTAGGACTCGCAACCCTACCACTGAAACGGTATAAATAGTATACAATGCATTTTACTTAAAGCCAAGCCTTTCTGATCCAGGGTTATTTAGTTTTCGATTTTACTGGCGAATTTTATCACAAACGTTAATGCGATAAATTTGTCTGTAGATCGGAGCAAGCACAGCGACCTCCGACATGGTAGTAGGCACACTCCGGGGAATGCCAAAAGGCATTCATACCGTTGATTTGGTGTGCCGTCCACCTGAGAGGAGTTTACGGCACACGGAGTGTGCCTACTACTTTGCACCGATGCAGTTCAAACCTAACTATTAGTAAAACTCTTCAACTGGCAATTTATAAAACTAAATAACCCTGTTTCTGATCTAATAGAATTGTTAGTGGTGTCTACATCCCCGACCTAAAGGAACGGGGTTTTGACACCGAAGAAGGATAAATAGGATTTAAATGCAAGAAATCTATATGACCGATCAGAGCCATTCAGTTTTCGTTACTTCGTTGGTATTTGACGTAAAGTCGCGACCTTTTATCCATCCTGCAAATATTAATAACTGAAAACTACCCTAAACATACATGAAATATATTGTTCCAAACGCCACAACCCCTTCCATCCATGCTTAACACCTGTTATAATACAACCACTATGAAAAACAAAAACCGACTACACCCTACATTCTCAACAAAAACCTGCACCCGTTACTCAAAAAATATCCACTCAAAAACTGACCATAACCAAGGAAGTAAAAACGTACCAAACAGAAAATTTCAAAAAGTTTCGTACCACCTTATAAACCCAGGACCAGACTGGTATAACCTCAAAAAGCAAAACGTACCAAGAAACGAAAAACAGCCTTTTTTGGTACGTTTTTAGAAGGAGCAAAAATAGATGTATTTACAAGAGAAGCATAAACAATTCGCCGTCAAATCTTACGCAAAATTCATGACACACAAACAAGTCGCGCAAGTATTCCTTGTCCTGACGAAAATTAAAGTGCTTTCTTGACTTAATTCCTCAATGATGTTAATATTTTTACAGTTGAAAATCAGATAAAGGAATATAAGATAATTACCATTAGAAATAAAAAGTTGGAGATGAGAAATGAATACAACGTCAACGCCACAGGAACGACGTTATGGCTTGAGTTCTGAGGAAATTGCATATTGGAACGATAACGGTTATCTGGTTCGTTTAGATGTCTTTAATGCTGAAGAGAATGATGCACTTCGACAGGTTGCTGAGGATATTGTTGATGGAAAGCGTAAGTTCCCATCTGCACACATAGATCAGAATGCGCTTGTTAGAGATGGGAAAAAAGAGGAACAAGGCATATATGCGATGCACAAGATACATCATCCGAGTTGTTTCGTCCCGGAATTTCTTGAACGCGTACGCGATTCGCGTCTAACTGACCCACTCGTTGATCTAATGGGACCGGATATTCTCGGTATAAACAACTTGTTTATTTGGAAAGCACCCAAAATCGGTCTCGGTTTTCCTTGGCATCAGGACATGTTCTATTTTCGGAACAGGTTTAATACCGAAACGACAATCGGAACGTGGACATCAATTGACGCTGCTGATCGGGACAACGGTTGTCTATATGTTATCCCCGGTAGCCATAAACATGATATTCATGAACACGATGACCTTGAGGGTTCACAACAGCGGGAATTCAAATTAGCACGCGATGCTCGCGATGAAGATGGTGTTGCTTTAGAAGTGCCACCCGGTGCAGTCGTCTGGTTTCACAGTCATCTCCTCCATAAGAGCACAGACAACCACAGCCTCCGATTCCGAAGGAGTTATGTAATACACTACTTAAGTGCACAGGCAGAATGGGCAAAAGGCAACGGTACATATAGAGGACAACCTGTGATGTGGGTTCGGGGTGAGACTTTTCCTGATAAAGTGCATGAAGTTGAACGGGATGTGTTGCCTGTTTCGAAGGATGAATGATGTTTTGGATTGGAACGTTTGAACGAAATTAATATCAATTGTGGGTATGGTATTTGATAAAATTTCAAGATTTTATCACTGAATTAGTTGCTTCAAAAGACGACTATTTTAGGTAAATTATTTTCCATTAGATTTCCCTATAGATCGCAATTGGATCAATTATAATTTCATTTTCTATTTTTCCTGAGAACTGGAATTCTACTACAGAAAGTGCTTCAACAATATTCATAATTACTTCCTTTAGATGTTTTGGTTCGGAATTTTCATAGTTAACATCTTCATAATCAACGGATTTGCCTGAACTTTGTGTTACAGTTCCGACGAGAACAAACTCTTTTTCAGCAATTCTGGAGTATTTTCGGACTAACAGATGTTCATTTTCCCGAAAATCGTCTCTCTTACAGTCTGATGAAAAAGTGTACTGTCCAATAGGTATCTGCACTATAAACTGATCTTGAAACCCATAATCTAAAACAAAAGCCAAGTGTTCCAAAAATTTAGCATCTTGTTGTAAACCGTGATCTTTTGCCAAGTTTTTGATATTTTCTAAGTTTTTTAGTCTATGCTTAAGTCGCGCTTTCTCGTTTTTATCTTTAGTAGTCTCTATTAATTTTTCAAATTGCTGACGTGTCTTTTCTACATTTTCAAAATTACCGACATACGCCAATGCCTCACCTATTTGATTGAATTTCTCCAAAGTGGATTTAATTAGATTCATATCATTGAATATTGCCTCACCGCTCACTTCAACGAAACCAGCATCTCCAATTTGTGCCATCTTTTTATCAATGTTCTCTGTTGAAATTCTAAGGACTTTATCTGATTTATGAAGCTCTTCTTCAAAAAGTGTATAGGAATAATCGTGAAGAAACTTTTCCCTTGAATACCTGATTCGGACCTCAAGATATCCGCCATAATCCGTCCGCTACCGAACTCGCCCTTCTGTTCTTCCTTTTTTCTTTTATGGAACTTTGAAAACTCGTTGTAAACTCGGTGATGCCCTCAAAAATCTGGGACGATATAGAGTACATTTTGTATTCATCCAGATAGATGAAATTCTTAATCTTTTGTGCCACGTTTTCTCCTCATATAATCTTCATAATACCGTCTTCTGGTGCTTATGATAGACCATATAGAAAATCCTATACCTATTGCACCAAGAATTGAACCTGTGATGATAACTGCTGCAGTCATTTGATTTATCCTCATCCGACAACAAATCTGGAGGTGTCGGCTTTTATGAGATCAGTTCTATTTTAGAGATTCTGTCATAAACGGAAAAGCTGATTAGAAATGACACTAAACTTAATCCAATAGAAAAATATGTTATACTCCGAACACTGATTAGTCCTGGGTTGGATTGACCTAATAAAGAACAAGCAAACAAAACACTATAGAACGATATAAAAGCGATTGAAATTCCATTATGCATTGTTTTCCAAGACCTCTCGTGATCATTGAAATGTTCTATCTCATTGATGTTAGATATATGGAGAATCAATCCAAACGCCACAAAGTCTGCAGCATTGAGAAAATTCATTGTTCGATTTTGTGAGATACTCCATATTAACGCTCGTGACAGGACAGGAATTAGTCCTACAAGTACCGTGTATATAAGCCACTTGATTTTTACATTTGCCATGTTTATTTATATATCTCCAAAACTAATTACTTGAACATCTTCTAATAATACAGAATATTGTTAATCCATGTTTTCAGGATCAACCATATAAAATAATAACATTTATTATATACAGATTCAAGGGATATTCATATCGTAAAGATAGAAAAATTGTAGACATTTTCACATCATGTTGGGAATATATTACTACTACTCAAAAGTTTCTCTTATATGAAACCAATTTATCTTCAAAACGTGTTATTACCTGAAGATATGGAAATTCCAGAGAATGAACTTGATCGCATCATGCACGTTTCCTTGCGTATCAGATCCAGTGTCCTGATGGCAGTGATAGTTGTTCACCGTTCGATCCACCGCCTGTCGTTGGAAACAACTTCTCTATCAACTATGAGGCAAACAACAAAGTACACGCAGATGAGATTTTTACTAAATTAACAGATGGTGGCACAGTTATTCACTTGACAAGTTTGAGAAAAGTTGGTAGGATTTAGCTGGAGGTAAAAAATATGATTGATCGACGTGCATTTCTAAAGTCATTGGCAGGATTAACCACAGGTATCCTCCTTTCTTCAGGTGGTGCAGAAGGTCAGGACACAGAACCTTCAAGTGACCGTTTAGGAACACTACTCCCGATGCGAAAGTTTGGACGCACAGGTGAAACAGTAACAATGTTAGGAGTCGGGGGTTGGCATATTGGTGAAATGACCGAGAAAGAGGCACAAAAGACAATAGATACTGCGCTTGCAGGAGGTGTAAGGTTCTTTGATTCTGCTGAATCTTACCAACAAGGTGGAAGTGAAAAACGTTTAGGGAAACTGCTTATACCCAAATATCGTGATGATATTTTTCTCATGACTAAGACAGTAGCACGCGATGCTGCAACTGCAAGAAAACACCTTGAAGGATCACTTAAACGACTTAATACTGAACAAGTTGATCTATGGCAAGTACATGCTGTTCGCAACCCTGAAGATGTAGATGAAAGGATTGAGAACGGTGTATTTGATGTAATGATAGAAGCAAAAAAATCTGGGAAAGCCCGTTATATTGGATTTACAGGACATACCAGTCCATCTGCACATCAACGTGTATTATCACAATCGGACATCTTTGATGCCTGTCAATTGCCTGTAAACATAGCCGACATAAGTTATGAAAGTTTTATTGAAGGGGTAATACCCGCACTCGTTGAAAAGAACATCGGTGTCATTGGAATGAAGTCTTTGGCAAATGGCGGTTTCTTTGGCGGATCAAGACATGGCAAACACGGGACAAACCCAAGAGTAGTTCCTAATCGAGTAAGTATTGAAGAAGCAATCAATTTTGTGTGGTCATTTCCAGTGAGTACTCTTGTCACCGGTCCTGACAATGCTGCACAGATGCAGGAGAAAATAGACATTGCTAAAACATTTACCGAAATGAAAGAAGTTGAGAGGAACAAGTTAGTTGAGAAAGTAGCAGATATGGCTGGTACAACAGTTGAATTCTACAAAGCTTAATAAGTTTTGTTGTTTAGTTCAAACGCCGAATCTATGCGGAATACCATAAACGTATTTTACATGATTCGGCGTTAATTCTTGCCTTTCATATTGCGTAATTTGTTCATTATCAAGCTTCCTCACCGAAATGTGCAGCAACTAACGTTAAGTCTAAGATATTCACTTTCCCATCACCATTGACATCTGCCTCTGGTGGTGCATTATCTGACCCGAAGTGTGAGGCGACAAAAGTTAAATCTAAGATGTTTACTCTTCCATCACCATTAACATCCCACGGTTTTCTGGGTGGTTCAAGTATTTCCGAATTTTCCACAGTAACAGGAAACGAGACTCCACCCAACGCACCAATTATCACTTCAGACAATGTAAGTTTAGATGCTTTAGCACTTATGACTTCAAAAATGACGGTTACGAGAGTACCACTTGATGCAGTTGCTACAGTGTCAACAGAGATCTGAGCAAAAGAAATCTGATTGTTTTCAACTATTGTTTCCACAGGTACTAATTGACCAGATAAATATGTTCCATGTGTCAATGAGACGAACTTTAATGCTGTCGGGTCAAACTCTAATACAGCCTGATATCCACTAACATCTTTAGCATCTGCAATGTCAATAGTGATAACAAGTTGTTCTCCAACCCGAGGCGACTCCACTGACGACGGAACAATTTTGACAAACACATGGATAGGTTGTTCAACAGCAAGCAATACGGCCAGTTCATCAATTGCAGCGGGGTTTTGTAATAAAAGGTGGACATCCGGATCATTGATAAATGCTTTAACCTCGGCATCTTCCTTTAGCAGTGTGATAAATGTATCAGGTATATCAGGTAAGTACCTCTTAATCAAATCAGGATTATCAGCTACAGCTTGTATAATTTCTGGTGTCAGCAGTGGTTGTATTTCGGGATCTTTTACTGCTGTGAGTACTTCTTGAAGATTACTTTTTACATCTTCTCGTTGAAAAAAATCTTTATACCTTTCAAAAACACGTTCGGCAAGTGATTGTTGGTTCTGTTCAAGTAACGTCGCAAGTTCATTTATTGCATCTATATCTTGAAGCAGTGCTTGAAAGTCGTCATCTCTGAGCATCGTTCGAACATCTTCATCCTCTTTTAACAATGTAATGAATTTATCGTCTATATTAGGAATCTGATCTTTTAATATATCCGGATCGTCCAATACAAGCAAAATGGTTTGAGGTGTTAAGAGTTGCTGATTTTCTGGTTTCTTGATTTCCTCAAGAACTACGGGGAAAATTGCTAAGATATCTTCTCTCAGAAGAAGTGTCTGATACTTTTCAAATACCTTTTCGGCAAGGGACGGGTCCTGTGCATCTGCGTTGACAGAAAAGAAAATACTCATACCTATGATGGAAAATACAAATATGTATGTTAAGGAGAGATGTTGGTGTCTTCTCAAAAAAGATTGTGTATTAAGTGAGCGAAACATAAATTCCCCTGTGATCAAGCATGGATTTTACCATGTTGAATTTCAGTTTTATTTTTTATGAACTCATAGCGAGTACGAGCTAAACACCGTTGAAAGTCACTCGTAAGTTTATCATTGAATATGCTAAATACCGAAACCCTAAACGGGTTTCTTTGAGTTTATCGTAGCTAATGGCAAGTTTCCTGTAAGTATCTTGC
>JAJDWI010000028.1 GCA_022825665.1 Candidatus Poribacteria bacterium | reverse complement strand
CTAACTGACGTTTCCTGCTTCATCTAACACTGCTACAAAGTGTAGTCTAACACGTTATCCACAGGCGTTTAGCCTCTCGGCATGCCCTGCCGCGAGGTCGACACAAGTGTCTGTCTGATAGTAAAGCCATCAGAAGTCTATGCATAGAATATAACACAAAGAGATTGGAATGTCAAGACTCTTTTTCAAAAATGTAGACAGGAGCCGTGTCTACATCCCCGACCTAAAGGAACGGGGTTTTGACACGGAACGTTTGATAACAATACTCGCACAGTGCCTCATCGTAGCAATAGCAATATGCTTTTCTGGATGCGAAACCCTTATGTTGACTACGGATTCCGTCCTGGCGATTTAGACAGAATCGCTGGTGCAAACGACTGCATCACAGACGGATTTGATTGGCTTTGCCGTGGACCTGTGGAATACATCACGGTTGAGATAGTCCGCACCGTCAAGGAAGTCCGCACCGTTGAGGTAGAGAAGGTAGTTGTGGAAATCGCTGACCCTATAGAAATCGTTATCAGGGAGATATTCCTCGTCAGAGTTGAACCTGATATGGTGATTGAAACCCCGGTGGGTATCATAGAGACCGATACTCAAGGAAACATCGTTGCACCGCCAGAGGATGTCAACATCGTTCCTTACGAACCGCCACCACCGCAGACTGACAAAAAGCCAAAGCCACAACCAAAAAATGACGAAATGGAAGAGGTTGTTACCAATCCGCAACCACAGGACGACCAAATGGAAGAGATTGTTACCAATCCGATACCGCAGCATGACGAAGCAGATGAAGCTGAGGAAACGGAAGATACTACACCAGAACCGAAACCGAAAAATGAGGAAACGGCAGAAGTCTTGCCGAAACCGAAACCACCCACACCACAACGAGGAAATATCCTTGCGTATCTCCACCAAAACCCTCAAGGGTTCTGGTTAGTCGGTTTCATTCATACGGACTACGTGTTGTTGGAGGGCAATCAACTGACATTTCTCGGTGCGGACAAAGTTCGTGATGCTGATGACAAAACCATAACCATCCGCGAGCATCGTTACGTCACCGAATCGCAAGACCCACACATTATTGCTGGTGAATTATTCGATACACTCTCGTAGGGGCGGGTAGAGCGAAAGCGACACCCCAATATACTGTCTGAACCAGGATTACCAGGATTACAAGATTTTCAGGATTAGGATTTTGATCTGCCAATGTTCCCTTATATAAGTTTACTTTTTTCCTTTGAAACGGGATACATAGTCTCAACCTCTTATCCTGGTAATCCTATAATCCTGAAAATCATGGTTCAGACAAAAATCCTGAAAATCCTGAAATCCTGAAAATCACGGTTCAGACAACATGTCGGACGCGTTCAATTCCACTTTATATCATCGAGTGTTTTTGCGGTTGCGACCTGTTCCAATAGCGAGTCAAGCCGAGAACGGCTCCGTATCCTTGAAACCTTTTTGCTAACAGTCTCAGGTATATCTCCGATACGTAGGTCAAGTAGTTTTAAGAAAATATCTCGTTTTGCTTGTATCTCACCGCGTTTCTCACCTTGTTCGATGTATACATCCGCCATAGTCTTTGCCATCGTTTCTACCTCCATTTCGTCTGGTGACATGCTTCCGCTACCGACCTTTAAAATAGCATGGAGAAAAGAGAAATTCAACCAGAATTGCTTTTTTCTGAACCAGGATTTTCAGGATTACAGGATTGGAGTCGGAGACTATAGATACCTTTTCAAAGGATAAACGATTACTTTGGCAAAACAACATTGGCATATCAAAATCCTAATCCTGGTAATCCTATAATCCTGAAAATCCTGGTTCAGAAAAAAATAACCGTTTACCCTTTGAAACGGCATATAAACCCACCAAAAACCTCTTCTCTTATCCTGCAAATCCTATAATCCCGGGGAATGCCAAAAAGGCATTCATACCGTTGATTTCAAATCCCGGTTCAGAAAAAAAACTGACCACTGAAAACTGAAAACTACTCCAAACATATTGGATATATATTGTTCCAATCCCCACAACCCCTTCACACCCACCCCAACCCCTGTTATAATACTTACCACTATGAAAAACAAAAACCGCTTACACCTCACGTTCACAACAAAAACCGGCACCCATCACCCAAAAAACATCCACCAAAAAACCGACCATAACCAAGCAAATAAAAAACGCACAAAAAATGAAAAACTCAGAATTTTCAAAAACCCCTATAAACCCAGTCCCAGACTGGAATAACCCCAAATATAAAAACGCACAAATGTGCAAAAAACACCCGTTTTTTGTGCGTTTTTAGAAGGAGCAAAAATTGATGTCCTTACAAGAAAAGCACAAGCAATTCGCTGTCAAATCTTACGCAAAATTCATGACAAACAAACAAGTCGCGCAAGCAAACGACCCTCTTTTACCTCTTCGTAGGGGCGAGGTCCCCTCGCCCGCATATTATCCAAAACGGGCAGGGAAACCCCGCCCCTACGATGGAAAACCCCCTCTTCTCTTATCCTGAAAATCCTGGTTCAGAAAAAACAATTGCATAAATCATACACATCAGGCAAAATACAAACAAAACATACGACGAAAGGTAAAACCAATGAGCAAACCCAACATAATCCTAATGATGTGCGACGACCTCGGATATGGCGACGTGGGATTCAACGGAAACGAAAAAATCAAAACTCCGAACTTAGACCGACTCGCCAACAACGGCATCCGATTCACACGATTTTACGCAGGAGGACCCGTCTGTTCTCCAACACGAGGCACCTGTCTAACCGGACGACACTATTTCCGATACGGCGTAACACATGCAAATCGCGGACACCTACCCAAACAGGAAATAACACTCGCAAGAATGCTAAAATCCTACGGCTACACCACCGGACATTTTGGCAAATGGCATCTCGGAACGCTTGACCCAAATTACTCCGGCAAACCCAATCGCAATCCAGCACGCAACTACGCACCACCGTGGGAGCGGGATTACGACGAGTCTTTTGCTACAGAATATGCCGTTCCCACTTGGGATCCCGCAGTAGGTGTCCAGAAAGGCACAGAACGATCAGACAAACCTTGGGCTTCACCGTATTACGAAAACGGAAAACTCGCAACCGAAAATCTGGAAGGATGTGATTCCCGTGTATTGATGGATCGCGCCATCCCATTTATTGAAAACGCTGTTGAAAATGCCCAACCGTTCTTTACGACAATCTGGTTTCACGCACCGCATACGCCAGTCTTCGCCGGACCGGAATATTGCGAAATGTATGCCGATTATAGCGAAGGTGAACAGCACTATTACGGCTGCATTACTGCCATAGACGATCAGGTCGGACGATTGTATCACACATTAGCAGCGTGGGGTGTATCCCAAAATACTATGATATGGTTCTGCTCGGACAACGGACCCGAAGGACGCACAGGTCAAGATGGACGCAATCGTGGCTCAACAGCAGGCTTGCGTGGACGAAAACGATCTCTGTTTGACGGAGGCGTAGGTGTCCCCGCACTACTGCACTGGCAAGGTCATGCCGACCCGGGACGCGTGGTGGATATGCCCTGTAGCACGTTGGATTACTTCCCCACAATCGCTAAGGTGATGGGATATGAAATGCCCGATAATCGTCCAATTGACGGCATCAGCCTACTACCCACTATTGCGGGAGACATGACACAACGTCCCAAGCCCATTCCATATCGGTTCAACAGCGGCAAAAACTCGATGTTTGGCGCGCCCACTATCGCAACCATCGACAACCGTTACAAATGCTTGACCAATCTATCAAGCGATGGTAGCGAAGATTTATGCTTTGATATGATTGAAGACCGCGCAGAAACGACCAACTTAGCAAACGAACAACGCGAAAGGATGACGCAAACCCGTAAGAACCTACAAGAATGGCTCAAATCATGCAAAATCAGCCACAACGGCGGGGATTACGACGAACCATTTGAACCCGTAGCCCCCTTTGAAGAAGTCACAGGAGACTGGCGTTGATGCGTAGGGGCGGGGTTTTCCCGCCCGCAGCCACTTCTTGTTCGTAGTCGCGCAATTCATTGCGCCTCTTACATTTATCAGCACCTTTCGCGCCTCTGGCAATAACCTCGTAGGGGGCGGGGTTTTCCCGCCCGCAGCCACTTCTTGTTCGTAGTCGCGCAATTCATTGCGCCTCTTACATTTATCAGCACCTTTCGCGCCTCTGGCAATAACCTCGTAGGGGCGGGGTTGCCCCGCCCGCAGCCACACATTTTACCTTGTATTCTATATCTATTTGTTCAAAAAAATATTACTGCCGCCGAAACCCTATAGCCCCGTACGATTCCCGTTCCTATTGAGTTAACGTATGGAACGTACCCAAAAATTCTAATTAAGTTTAAAAGGAATATCAATAATCTTGACCTTATCTTTCATCGTGTTTTCCAGTAATCATGATCTTATCTTTTATTCTCTCTTCCAATAATCGTGACTTAATCTTTTATTCTCTCTTCCAGTAATCATGGTTTTATCTTTTATTCTCTCTTCCAATAATCGTGACCTTATCTTTTATCGTGTCTTCTGTCTTATATTTCTTCTTAAAAGTTTCTTTAGTACAAACAACAGCGCGTCACTGTTAATCATGAAGTAAATTGATAAATTCCAGTTACTGGGGGTCCCAGATGTTTAAAATTGTTGTTTAAAAATTTTAAATATATATTGTTTAATTGTTTTAAGGGGTGGATGCACCCACGCCAACACTGAATTTCCAGGGTTAAAGGTGATAGTTTACAGGGTTAAAGGTGATAGTTTACAGGGCAATAAGGTGATAGTTTACAGGGTTAAAGGTGATAGTTTACAGGGTTAAAGGTGATAGTTTACAGGGAAAGGTGATAGTTTACAGGGAAAGGTGATAGTTTACAGGGAAAATATAGTGATAATTTCTCTAATGAAATACTTACTTTAATCGTAAATTTCTGGGAAAGGTGATAGTTTACAGGGAAAGGTGATAGTTTACAGGGAATCTCTGAAAATCCTTATATAACAAGGGATAAACAGGGTTTTTATTCCAAAAGTATAGATGTTATGTGTCTAAAAGTAATATATGTATTTATAGAAATATCACTTTGCCATAAATGCACTTATGGTTATATTTCATAAATATATACTATAACTTTATTCAGAATTTTGGTAAAGGTGATAGTTTATGGGGAAAAGTGTAGGTTGTGTGGAAAAGGTGATGCTATATAAAAATATATATCACCAAACATTATATGTGGTAAAGGTGATAGTTTACAGGGTAAGGTGTAGGTTTATGGGATTAAAGGTGATATTTTTATTCATTGTTATTACACCTAAATTATTCATATCTGGACAAAGTTATACCATTATAGAGTTTATGCCTAATTGATTCTAACGGATAAATGTGTAATTTTTGTTATATTTTTATTGATTAATTTATTACTATTATGGTATAATCTAATATATTAACAAAAATTTACCTACAAAAAAGGGGTTAATTATGCATATTACTGAAATACAGGAAGTTGTAAAAGCGAGTCCAGCGATCCAGATTCAAAGTAAAATCACACATCTGCAAAGACGTGCATGGAACGTGTTACTCGCTAACGCTTACGAAGAACTGCCCAACACTGACATCCATCGCATTAGTGTGGAAGACCTTGCACAGTGTCTCGGTTACGATAGCAAGGACATCGACCATCTCAAGGATACATTAAGGGCACTTGTTGATTGCACAGTTAAATGGAATATCTTGAGAAAGGACAAAAAGCAGGAATGGGGCGTTGCTGCGCTGTTGGCATCCGCAAAGATAGCAAACGGAGTCTGCACTTACGGTTTCGCACCCCATTTACGTCATAGACTTTACAACCCACGTATCTATACGAAATTGAACCTCCGACTGCAAAACCAGTTCACAAGCAGATATGCCGTGATTTTGTGGGAGGTCTGTTTTGACTACTTTGATATTGCACGAAATGTAGGTGAAACCCCATTCATTTCAATTGCAGATTTCAGAGAACTGATGGGACTGGATAATGACGAATATCCAGAATTTAAAGTTCTCAACCGCGATGTCATTAAACAGGCGATAGAGGAGATCAACGAACTCACAAACTTCGTTGTTGAGGTAGAATATAAACGCAAAGGGCGGAAAGTAGAGGAACTAAAGTTCAGAATCTCTCGGATTAAAGAACTACCGGCACTTGAACCGGCAGCAGAAAAAACTGAGCCGGCACAAGCCTCGCTTTTTGTTGATGTTGAGGACTTACCACCAATCGCTGTGAGACTTGTCCAAGCAGGGGTTTCCCATAAAGAAGCACGCCGAATTGCAAAACAGGAATGGAATGCTGTGGACCCCGAACTACTGCCTGAAGACACAGATGATTTCGCTGAGTATGTGGAAGAGAAAATCGGGCTGGCACGGTATACAACAGACCTTCGGAATTCGGGTGGGTTTATCATCCATGCGATCCGTGAAAACTATCAGAACCACGAATACCAAGCAGAACTTCGGGAAGAAAAAGAAAGAGAAAAAGAGGAGATGCTCGCATCGCTACGCAGAGAAATGTTTGAAAAACGAGATACATTGATCCGAAAAGCTGCGCGTGCTAATCCTGAATTACTGGAAAAAGCATCTGAGAAGATCTCCTCAAGATTCGTCCGAGATATGTTGATGGAATATGATACCGTATTGGAGGCTTACACAGCAGGTGTCATGGTCGCTGGTGAACTCAACAGTATCCTCGCTGATGGTGCCTGTGCTGAGTTGATCGCTCCTGTCATGGCAGCCTACGAAGCAGATAGGGAACGCATTGAGAACTCCTAATCATCCGTAGGGGCGGGGTCTCCCCGCCCGTATTCTCACGTACATTCCCGTAGGTCGGGTAGAGGCACGAAACCCATAGGTGTCAATTTAAGGAGAAACCGCGTTCGTAGTCGCGCAATTCATTGCGCCTCTTATATTATCGTAAGGGCGAGGTCTCCTCGTCCGCATGCTCACATACAGTCCCGTAGGTCAAGGCAAGCAAAGCGACCTCCAACATGTATTATGTCTGAACAAAGATTTTCAGGATAAGAGACTTGTCTTCTAATGTTCCTTTGTCAAAGGTAACCCTTCATCCTTTGCAATAGAATATATACTCACCAACTCCTAATCCTGGAAATCCTGAAATCCTGAAAATCCTGGTTCAGACAACAAGTAATTCAGACAGACAAGAATCACTAAATTGACACCTATGGGTAGAGGCACGAAACCCGACAGGACACTCTAAAAAGTCGGGTTTCGCTACCGCTTCTACCCGACCTACGAAATAATGTCCTGTTATCATATAGAAATGGTATAAGAGGTGAACAGGTATGAAGGAAAACCTGACAAAATGTAGTATCGTACAAGTTGTATTCATGCTACAATGACACACTTTTTCTAATTCAAATATAAAAGGATGGCTTTAGAATGAAACCACTATTTAGACTTGCGATGATAATCGCAACGGCACTGCTCTTTGTTTCCTTGATCGGTTGCGGGGCAGATGATGATGACGATGATGATAAAGATGATGATACTGCTGAGGTTACGTTGGACTTCGTTGGGACGACTTGGCAGGTGGCATCAATCAACGGAGTGACGTTTGAGCAACTTTTCACGGCAGCAGAACCAGAACCCGGTGAACCCGTATTTGAAACGGAATTTATGCTCGGTGATAACAGCTGGGTGTTCAAGGATGATGGGACATTCACAGGGGCTTTGGAGTTTATATTGATCGAGAAGTACCCTGATCCTGTTTCATCTATGAAGCAAGAGATTACGATAGCGTCTGAAGGGACGTATACCGCAGATGCGTCGACCTTGACAGTCGATACACACAATCTGAGTATAGATGTGGTCGTGACGCTTGAACCGAAAGAGGTTTGGGAACAACAAATTGTAGGCAACACAATAGAGCAGTTGCAAAACGATTTGGCTGCTGAGACGGAAAAAGGGTTTAGCCCGACAGCTACAGGTGCGTTGTTCAAGGCAGGGACTGCATACACGTGGAGCGTTGATGGAGATTCGTTGATGTTGACAGGTGCTATTCAGAAACTGGCTTTGGAGAAGGCATCTGAGTAGTATTTTTTGTCTGAACCGTGATTTTCAGGATTTGCAGGATAAGAGAATGGTATGCCAATGTTGTTTTGTGAAAGTAATCGTTTATGCTTTGAAAAGGTATCTATAGTCCCAACTCCAATCCTGTTAATCCTATAATCCTGTCCATCCTGGTTCAGACAATTAGGATTTTCAGGATTTGAGTTTGGTGTATTGTAGTCCATTTCATAGGAGGAACGTCTACCTTAGGCAAAGCAGCGTTTGCATATCCTTCTCTTATCCTGTTAATCCTGTAATCCTGCTAATCCTGGTTCAGAAAAAGAAGATTTTCAGGCTAAGAGAAGAGGTGTTTTGTGTGTATACGTGTATGGATGTATACAGGTATACGTGTATACCTTTCGCCCCTCTGGGTTGGGATTGCTTGCGGGCGAGGAGACCTCGCACGGACGATTTATTTGGCAGTCCACACATACAAAATACCGCCATTACACTGACTCACAAGCTTGCTGCTGTCTGGGGTGAAGGCGAGGCGGGTTACCATCTTCAGATGACCGGTGAATTGTTGTAGCAAATTACCTGTTTCAACATCTATGAGCTGCACTTCACCATATTGTTTGCCAACCGCTAAGACCTTTCCGTTTGGACTGAACGCCACAGCTACCACGCCAAAGGATTTCGCATCAATGGTGCGCATGAGTTCCGCTGTTTTCACATCCCATAGACGGATTGATGCCGAATTATCCACAACCGCAATTAGTTTGCTGTCCGGACTAAACACTACATTCATCAGATGAAGCCTATTATGCCTCTTGATGATTTGCTTTTCTTCACCCAAATTGGGATCCCATAATCGGACGCTTTCGCTACTTACACTGGCAAGGGTTTTGCCGTCCGGACTGAACACAACACTATGCACTGCCTCTTCATGTCCTTCAAGCACATACTTTATCTGTAATGTCTGGGTATCCCGTATTCTCACGGTCTTATCCATGCTTCCACTCGCGATTGTTTTTCCGTCAGGGCTGAACTCAACTGAGAACACATGATCTGTGTGTCCCTCCAATTCTTTGATAGGGGTGTATGTTTCCCAATCCCATACGTTGATAATGTACTTCTCATAGTGTGACATAGCGATGCGCGTGTCAGTCGGATTGAAGGCGACATCGCTAACCTGATAACGATTATCATTCATGAAGGTGTGCTGTAGTTCACCAGAAGCAGTATCCCATAGACTGATATTGCGTATCATAGACGGTGCGACTACCGTTTTGCCATCTGCACTAATATCAAATGCGGAGAAATGACCGAAATGATTAGCGAAATTATGTATCTCTTGACCTGTAAAGACAGACCAAATACGGACGCTACCGTCCAAACTTGCACTTGCGACCGTCCGCAGATCCGAACTGAAGGCAATGCCAAGTATGCGTCCGCTATGTCCCTCCAACTTTTGCCGCTGTTGACCTGTACTGACATCCCAAAGTTGGATTTCTCCAGTTTGATTACTCCCTGCAAGCAGGCTACTATCGGGATTAAAGGCAAGGTTGTGTATGCAAAAGGTATCTTCAATCAAGAGAGTCTGTTCACCTGTTATCGTATCCCACAAACGGACGCTTTTGTCCTGCGACCCACTCGCGAGGATATTTCCATCGGGACTGAATGCGACACTATCTACAAGACCTTTATGTCCTTCAAATCCTTGTTTGTTTTCTTTTGTAATAGGATCGGTTACCGAAACAACACCGTGGAGATTGACCGTTGCAACCGTGAAATCAAACGGACTAATGTCAATATAGAAAGGACTTGGGAGGAATGAATCAACCACTTTTTCGAATGCCACTGTTACGACACCTGTTTTCGTATCCCACAAACGCACAGTCCCCATTCTATCCAACACTGCGAGTGTATTGCCATCACTGCTATAGTTGATTTTTATGATAGGTCCAGGGTTCTGAAGTGTTCGCTGAAGTGTTCCTGTGTCTACGTCCCACAGATGTATTTTCCGACTGCTATCGGCACTTGCGAGTGTTTTCCCATCAGGACTAAATGCCAAAAATGGGACACTTCTGTTATGTTTCGTGAGTAGGTATATCTGTTTAAAGTTGATTGTGTCATTCAACCAAATCCCCATAGAGGTAGCGATTGCCAGTCGTGTGCCGTCTTGGGTGTATTGCATTGCATAGATATGTCCATTTCCGAGACGTGCTGCTGCGCCTTTGGGAAGTCTGACGGACTCGTGGATGCCAATGTCTTGGGCGAATAGGGTTGTGGTGAATAGTGTTGATATGATGATGAGGGTTCGTATTATGTTTTTCATAGAATTTTTTGGTATGTGTGTTTGGGATATAGTAATAGTATAGCAGATTGTGGGGTTGTGATACAAGTATGTGTGGATGGTTATTGTCTGAACCACAGAAGACGCGGAAGGTATTTCTGAACCAAGATTTTCAGGATTACAGGATTTTCAGGATTGGAGTTTGAGACTATATATTCCATTTCAAAGGATGAAGGTCTACCTTATGCGAAGGAACATTGGCAGAGCAAACTCTTATCTTGGTAATCCTATAATTCTGGTAATCCTGGTTCAGAAGAAAACAGCTCATCTACATCTTTCTAATCATCAGCACGGGATCTGAAATCCCATAAGAGAATGGTGCCGTCCCCACTTCCACTTGCGATTGTTTTTCCATCGGGACTGAAAGCAACGCTATGGACCCTCTCTGTATGTCCTTTGAGTGTTCTCTTTTCTTCGCCAGTGTCAACATCCCACAGACGAATGGTCCTGTCATAACTTCCACTTGCGAGTGTGTTTCCATCCGGACTGAAAGCAACGCTTGAGACCAGCAATGTATCTGCCTTGATTATTCTCTTTTCTTCGCCAGTATCAACATCCCACAGACGAATGGTGTTGTCCGAACTTCCACTTGCGAGTGTTTTTCCATCTGGACTGAAAGCAACGGTATGAACCCTCTTTGTATGTCCACTGAGTATGCTCTTCATTGAGTATTCTCTGAGTATTCTCTTTTCTTCGCCTGTAGCAACATCCCACAGACGAACGGTGTTGTCATCACTGCCACTTGCGAGTGTTTTTCCATCCGGACTGAAAGCAACGGTTGTGACCAACGATGTATGTGCATTGAGCATTCTTTTTTCTTCCCCTGTAGCAACATCCCACAGAGGGATGGTGTTGTCCTTACTTCCACTTGCGATTGTTTTTCCATCGGGACTGAAAGCAACGCTTGAGACCCACTCTGTATGTCCAATGAATATTCTCTTTTGATCGCTTTTAGCAATATCCCACAGACGGATGGTGCCGTCGGAACTTCCACTTGCGATTGTTTTTCCATCGGGACTGAACGCTACGTGCTGAACCCCCGATGTATATCCATTGATTATTCTCTTTGCTTCGCCAGTGTCAACATCCCACAGAGGGATGGTGTTATCCTCACTTCCACTTGCGATTGTTTTTCCATCTGGACTGAACGCTAATCTATAGACCAGCGATGTATGTGCCTTGAAGATTCTCTTTTCTTCGCCAGTATCAACATTCCACAGACGGATGGTGCGGTCCCAATTTCCACTTGCGATTGTTTTTCCATCGGGACTGAAAGCAACGCTTGCGATCCTCTCTGTCTGTGCATTGATTATTCTCTTTTCTTCGCCAGTATCAACATCCCACAGACGAATGATGCCGTCCTCATTTCCACCTGCGATTGTTTTTCCATCCGGACTGAACGCTATGCTATAGACCCTCTCTTTCTCTATATGTGGCTTGATTATTCTCTTTTCTTCGCCAGTATCAACATCCCACAGACGGATGGTGCCAAACCGACTTAAACTTGCGATTGTTTTTCCATCCGAATTGAACGCTACGTTTGAGACCCGCCATGTATGTCCCTTGAGTATTCTCTTTTCTTCCCCTGTAGCAACATCCCACAGACGAACGGTCTTGTCAAAACTTCCACTTGCGATTGTTTTTCCATCGGGACTGAACGCTACGCTATTGACCAGCGATGTATGTCCAATGATTATTCTCTTTTCTTCGCCTGTATTAACATCCCACAGACGGATGGTGGTGTCCCCACCTGCACCTGTGGTGTTGTCCCCACTTCCACTTGCGATTGTTTTTCCATCGGGACTGAACGCGACGCTATTGACCTCTGATGTATGTCCAATATAAAGGTCCAATTCTTCACCTGTTTGTGGATCATATATCCAAACGCCGATGGAACTCGCCACTGCGAGTTTAGAACCGTCTGGGGAATATGCATATTTATGGACTTTTCCTTTCCCAAGCCGCATTTTCGCGCCTTCGGGTAATCCCATACGTGTGTGGTCTTGAGCGAAGGTGCCTAACGTAAAGGTAAATATCGTCAAAAGAACGGTTAGAATTAAAAATTGTTTGTTTTTCATGAGAAAATTTCTCCTAATTAACGTGAGTTCGGTTAAACTTTGATGTATGGTTGTCAGTATCTCGGATTTCGCTGTGTTTTCTGAACCAGGATTATTTTCTGAACCAGGATTTTCAGGATTTCAGGATTAGCAGGATGATAGAAGAGGAATATACATACCAGTTCAAATCATCTACATCTTTCTAATCATCAGCACGGGATCTGTAATCCCATAAAAGAATAGTGCCGTCCCCACTTCCACTTGCGATTGTTTTTCCATCTGGACTGAATGCAACGCTATGGACCCTCTCTGTATGTCCATTGAGCGTTCTTTTTTCTTTGCCTGTGTCAACATCCCACAGACGAATGGAGCCGTCAACAAATCCAATTACGAGTGTGTTTCCATCTGGATTGAACGCTACGCTAAAGACCGGCGTTCTATGTTCGTTGAGTATTTTCTTTTTTTCGCCTGTATCAACATCCCACAGATGAATGGTGTCGTCCTCACTTGTACTTGCCCAACTTCCACTTGCGATTGTGTTTCCATCTGGACTGAACGCTACGCTGTAGACCAACAATGTATGTGCCTTGAATATTCTTCTTTCTTCGCCTGTATTAACATCCCACAGACGGATGGTGTCGTCCGAACTTCCACTTGCGAGTGTGCTTCCATCCGGACTGAATGCAATGCTATGGACCCTCTCTGTATGTCCATTGAGTGTTCTCTTTTCTTTGCCTGTGTCAACATCCCACAGACGAATGGTGTTGTCCCAACTTCCACTTGCGATTGTTTTTCCATCTGGACTGAATGCAACGCTTATGACTGTCGATGTATGTGCGTTGAGTATTTTCTTTTCTTTGCCTGTAGCAGCGTCCCACAGGCGAATGGTGTTGTCCCCACTTCCACTTGCGATTGTGCTTCCATCCGGACTGACCGCAACGCCCCAAACCGTTGATGTATGTGCGTTGAGTGTTCTCTTTGCTTCGCCTGTATCAATATCCCACAGACGGATGGTGCTGTCCCAATTTCCACTTGCGAGTGTGTTTCCATCCGGACTGAACGCTACGCTATAGACCGTCTCTGTATGTGCGTTGAGTGTTCTCTTTGCTTCGCCTGTATCAACATCCCACAGACGAACGGTGTTGTCCTCACTTCCACTTGCGAGTGTGCTTCCATCCGGACTGAACACTATGCTAAAGACGATCTCTGTATGTGCGTTGAGTATTTTCTTTTCTTTGCCTGTAGCAGCATCCCACAGACAAATGGTACCGTTATTTCTTCCACCTGCGATTGTGTTTCCATCGGGACTGAACGCTACGCTCCAAACCTCCGATGTATCTCCCTTGAGTGTTCTCTTTTCTTCGCCAGTATCAATATCCCACAGACGAATGGTGTCGTCCGGACTCCCACTTGCGATTGTTTTTCCATCCGGACTGAATGCAACGCCCCAAACCTTCTTTGTATGTGCGTTGAGTGTTCTTTTTTCTTCCCCTGTATCAATATCCCACAAACGGAGGGTGTTGTCCTCACTTCCACTTGCGAGTGTGCTTCCATCTGGATTGAACACTACGCTATAGACCGTCTTTGTATGTGCGTTGAGTGTTCTCTTTTCTTCGCCAGTATCAACATCCCACAGACAAATGGTGTTGTCCTCACTTCCACTTGCGAGTGTGTTTCCATCGGGACTGAAAGCAACGCTTCTGATCTTCTCTGTATGTGCGTTGAGTGTTCTCTTTTCTTCGCCTGTATCAACATCCCACAGACAAATGGTGCCGTCCTCATTTCCACCTGCGAGTGTTTTTCCATCCGGACTGAAAGCAGTACTTATGACTCCCGATGTATGTCTAATATAGTCCAGTTCTTCACCTGTTTGTGGATCATATATCCAAACGCCGATGGAACTCGCCACTGCCAGTTTAGAACCGTCTGGGGAATACGCAATTATATGGACAGTTCCTTTCCCAAGCCGCATTTTCGGGTCTTCGGGTAACCCCATACGTGTGTCGTCTTGTCCGTTTGATGCGAGGTCTGTGTCGGACATGAGTGTGCCTGTGCCGGTGTTGTCGGTTTTGGTGATGCTTCTGCCGACTATGTTACGCACATCGGGTGTTGTGATGAAGTCTATTGTGATGGGTGCTTCGACGATTTGGACTGTGGGTTCGGAGCGTGCTTCGAGGTTGTATGGTTTTTGGAAGAGGGTTGTGTTTTGGCTGAGTGTGCCGAGTAGTAGCATGACGAGGACGGTTGTTGTGCCGAATGCGACCCACGGGAGTGTTGGTTTGGCGATTTGTGGTGTGGGTTTTATTTCGGCTATCTGTTTCATGACGGTTTCGGTGAGGTCTCTGGAGAGTTGGACGACACCGAGGTTTTCGTTGATGAGGATGTGGTCTTCTGTTTTGAGTCTTTTGCGTGCGCGGCTGAGTCGGCTTTTGATTGTGTTGGCGGATACGCCGAGGAATTTGCCGATTTCATTGACGGTCATTTCTCCGAGATAGTAGAGCGTTAGGACGGTGCGTTCACTTTCGGGTAGTTTCTCAAGGAGGTTTTTGACGATTTCTCTGTAGCTTGTGCGTGCGTCATCTTCGCGTTGGTCTGTGTCGTGCTGCGTGGCGAAGGTTTGTTCCATTTCTTCTTGGGGGATGTCTTCTATGAATTGCATTTTGTGTTTATTCCTTCGGAACCAGTTTAGGCAGAGTCGGTTGACGATGACGTAGAGCCATCCGTCGAATTGTTGCGGATTTTTGAGTTGCGAGATCTTCCTGTAGACTTGGAGGAATGTGTCTTGTGTGATCTCTTCTGCGATGTGGTAGTCGCCTATTTTCCGCCATGCGAGTGCGTGTATCCGCTTTTGGTATGTCTGGACGAGTGTTGCAAATGCTTGTTCTTCGCCTTCTAATACTCTGTTGATGAGCTGGATGTTTGTGTCTGCCATGAGTGTGGCTCCGTTTTTGTCTCTGTGTGTGAGAGAGTTAATGAGGCGCGTGAATTGCGCGACTGTGAACGCGTTTCTTTGGGTTCCGTTTTATGTTAAGACACGGATTTTTTGTTTTTGGTTGCATTGTATGAAAAAATGTTTGTTTTCTGAACCATGATTTTCAGGATTTCAGGATTTCCAGGATTGGTGTTTGATATGCCAATGTTGTTTTGCGAAAGTGCTCGTTTATCCTTTGAAACAGTATCTATAGTCCCCAATTCATAATCCTGTAATCTTGTCTATCTTGGTTCAGACAATACATAATTGCTTCTTCTAAAAACGAACCAAAAATGGCTGTTTTTCGGTTTTTGGTTCGTTTTGTAATTTGGGGTTATGCCAGTCTGGAACTGGGTTTATAGGGGTTTTTGGAAATTCTGAGTTTTTCATTTTTGGTTCGTTTTTTATTTGCTC